>JBDNBT010000075.1:0-9837 GCA_039767755.1 Sulfurovum sp. | reverse complement strand
GCTTTGATGACACATACAGAACACAATTGTGTAGATCTTTCAAAAAGTCTTTTAAGGGCTGCTACACTTAAAGGTAGTAGGGCATTAGGTTTTAAATCAAAGGGAATAATTAAAAAAGATTATGATGCTGATATAATCTGTTTAAAAATGCCTGATAAAATAGAATCTGTAGATGATATAGCTTTAAATATCAAATTACATACAAAATTTGTGAAACAGATGTATATAGGGGGAGAAATTGTTTAATTTTTTTAAAGTATTATTTAGTCCTGTTATAGCTATTTTAGATTTTATTACAAAATATTTTAAAACAGTAGTATTTTTAACAATTATATATTTTATAGTTGATAGTAATAGTGATAATATTAACTCAAATAATTTTGAAGTTGCAAACTTACAAAAAATAGAATTAGTTGGACCAATTTTAGATGTTAGTAAAACACTTGAAGATATAAATCTTGCTAAAAATAATCCAAATATAAAAGGTGTATTACTACATGTAAATTCACCAGGTGGGGCAGTTGCACCTTCTGTTGAATTAGCTTATGCAATAAAAGAGTTAAAAGAAATAAAACCAGTTGTCGCTTATGCAAGTGGTGTTATGGCAAGTGGAAGTTATTATGCTTCTATTTGGGCAAATGAAATTATTGCAAATCCTGGAAGTATGATCGGATCTATTGGTGTTATCATGCAAGGATTTAATGCTCAAGAGTTACTAGATAAAATAGGAATATCAACACAAACTGTAAAAGCTGGTAAATATAAAGAATCAGGTACACCAACTAGACAATGGTTTGATTATGAGGAAGAGCAATTAAAAAGTGTAATAAATAGTACATATGATATGTTTATTACAGATGTATCTAATGCTAGAAATTTAAGAAAGAGTGATCATACAAAATTTGCTGATGCTAGGATATTTACAGGTATTCAAGCAAAAGAAGTTGGATTAGTTGATGAGGTAGCTACTATTTCATTTGCTCAAGAAAGATTGATCTCTTTAAGTGATGTTCAAATCCCTATTTGGAAAAAAGAAGATAGATTTGAAAAATTTATGGATAGAATTATTTCTGAAACAGCTTCAAAGGTATCAGTTTATTTTAACAATACTCTAAAAGCATATTAGTAGATACTAAAAAGTATTTATATTTATTTATTAAAAAAGGGGAAGAGTTTAACTCTTCCCCTTATTTTTGTATATGTAAGTAATATACTTATTTTGATTCATTAACTACTTTATATGTATCATTAGCAATTACAAACTCTTCATTTGTAGGAATTACAAAGATCTTACCAGTTGAACCTGAAGTTGCAATATCTCTTGCATCATCAGATCTTTGATCATTTTTATTAGTATCTAGTTCTAGTCCCATGAACTCTAACCCAGAACATACTTTCTCTCTAATAAGTGCAGCATTTTCACCAATACCACCTGTGAAACATAATGCATCAACACCGTTAAGTGCAGCAGCATATGAACCAACGTATTGTTTAATTCTATAAGCTATCATTTCTATAGCTAATCTACATTTGTCATCACCTGATGCAGCACCTTCTAATACTTCTCTAAGATCTGAAGATTTACCAGATATACCTAACATACCAGATTTTTTATTCATTACATTTAATGCTTCATCGATATCAATTTTTTCTTGAGACATCATATATTGTAATGCACCAGCACCAATATCTCCAGCTCTAGTTCCCATGATTAAACCTTGAACAGGAGTTAATCCCATTGAAGTATCAATTGATTTACCATCTAAAACAGCAGAAACTGATGCCCCATTTCCTAAGTGACAAACAATAATTTTAGTATTTTCTTTTTTGTCTAACATATTTCTAGCTTCATTTGAAACAAAGTAGTGTGATGTTCCATGGAATCCATATTTTCTAATACCATGTTTAGTATACATTTCATATGGTAAAGCATACATATAAGCATAATCAGGCATAGTTTGATGGAATGCAGTATCAAATACAGCTACATTTGGCTTACCAGGCATTATTTCTTGACAAATTTCCATACCCATAATGTTTGCTGGGTTATGTAAAGGTGCTAATGGAATTAATTCTTTCATTTTTTCAATTACTCTTGGAGTAACTAATACAGAACCTGCAAACTCTTCTCCACCATGAACAGCTCTATGTCCTATAGAATCAATTTCATCAATTGAATTGATAACTTTACCTTCACCATCTGTTAAAGTTTTTAATACTAATTCAATTGCTTCTTTATGAGTTGGCATAGCAACTTCTAATTTGATCTTATTATCACCAAATTCATGTTTTATAACACCATCAATACCAATTCTTTCACAAAGTCCTACTGCTAAAACCTCTTTTGTAATTGGATTCATTAATTGATATTTTAAAGAAGAGCTTCCTGCATTTAAGATAAAAACGTTCATTTTGTAATTCCTTTTATTTAGTTTATTAATTTAAATTATATTTGAGTTGCTGTAATAGCTACTAAGTTTGAAATATCTTCAACTGAACAACCTCTTGATAGGTCATTAACAGGTTTTGCTAAACCTTGTACTATTGGCCCGTGAGCTTCAGCTCCTGCAAATCTCTGTACTAATTTGTAACCAATATTTCCAGACTGTAAGTCAGGGAATACTAAAACATTTGCTTTTCCTGCTACTTTTGAACCTGGTGCTTTTTTAGCTCCAATTGCTTCAACGATTGCAGCATCAGCTTGCATTTCACCATCAAATGGGAAGTCAACATTTCTTTCAGCTAAAATATCACATGCATATTGCACTTTATCAACTAATGGATGCTTTGCACTACCTTTTGTTGAGAATGATAACATTGCAACTCTTGGATCTAATCCAACTACACTTGAAGCAGTTGCTGCAGTTGCTGCTGCAATATCAGCTAGTTGTTCTGAGTTTGGCTCTGGAATAACAGCACAATCTGCAAATAAGATTAATCCATTATCTCCAAATTTACCATCAGCAGTTTCCATAATAAATGCAGATGAAACTGTGTTAATTCCAGGTGCAGTTTTAATTACATGAATAGCAGCTTTTAATACATCAGCAGTTGGAGAATTTGAACCTGCAACTAAACCATCAGCATCACCCAATCTAACCATCATACAACCAAAAAATCTTGGTTCAGTAGTCATAATTTCAGTAGCTTCTTCTTTAGTTAAGCCTTTAGCTTTTCTAAGTTCAACTAATTCATCAATATATTTATCAATATTGAAGAATTTTTTAGGGTCTACAATTTTAGCACCTTCAATATTTGCTCCACAAGCTTTAGCATTAGCTAAAATAGTGTCTTCATTACCTATTAAGATAACATTAGCAGTTTTCTCTTCAATTACTATTTGAGCAGCTTTTAATACTCTTTCATCTTCAGTCTCTGGTAAAACAATATTTCTTAATTGTTGTTTTGCTTTATCTTTAATGTTTTCAATTAAACCCATATGCAATTTCCTTTTTAGTTTTGACTTTTAAAGTGAAGATTATATGTAAGAAAAATAGCATTTAAATAGCAATTTAACTTCATTAATCTTGTGTACTTTACATTTTATACAATTAAACAAAAAAAGTACAATTAAACATTTAATTTTTTTATAAATGCCATATTTGTGTAGTTTTGTAATAGATTTTGAAATTTTGAGCTATATGAAATAAAGTATAAATTGCACTACTTGTACAGAAATTGTACAATCTATACTATTTTAGTTTAATATTTTTTGTGTTTTTTAACTTCAGAAAAATCATTGAAGTCATAAGGGCATCATTATATGCATCATGTTTTCCCAAAAATGGAATTTCTAAACTTTCCATAATAGAATTAAACCTTAGATCAATATAACCTTGAGGAATAAGTTCTATCTTATAATCATGATAAATTGCACTAACTTCATATGATTTATTAGGAAGATTTATTCCTAACTTGGGTTTTAAGTATTTATTAATCATAGCCATATCAAACTCTAAGAAATATCCAACAAGTTTTCTATTTCCTACAAATTCTAAGAACTCTTCAATCACACTATTAATATCTTCAGCATTTTCTAAATCACATTCTCTTATATGATGAACTTTTATTGCATTTGCATGGAGTTTTGTTTTTGGTTTGACAAATTTAACAAATTTTTTTGATGATACTATTGTGTTGTTTTTAATTAGTACAGCACCTATAGAAATAATATCATCTATTTTTGGATCAAGTCCTGTTGTTTCACAATCAAAACATACATATTCATTTTCTAAGTTATTTTCAAATAAGTATAAATACTTCTTATCTTTTAATGACTTTTTACTTATATAGTTTTTTATGCTTCTATACATAGTTTAATTTAAACCTATAATCTAATTTTTTCTTTAGTTTATTAATGATTTTAAAGGCATCTTTTAAAAGATCTTTTTGCATAGTGTCTAGATTTTGAGGATTTATGAAATTATCTAATTCCTCGTGTGCATTCAATTTTTCTATGTTTGATTTTAAACGAAGATTATTTAGATAATTAAAAGCAACGGTTAATTCTTGAGCTAATTCATCATCAAAAACATTTTGTTCTTTTAATTTTTTGATTCTTTTTAATGTGGAAGTATTATAAATATTATGCTTTAAAGCCCATGTTCTGATACTGTGAACAATAATAAATATTCCACCTTTTTTTATATCTATTTCATTTTTATGATCTTTATCATCTGAATTAAATACAAAGCCTTCAAAAAAACCTAATGGTACATCAAAATTTGAAGTAATTTTTGCAAAGTTTGAAGTAAATGTTTCATTATCTGAAACCACAGAAAAAAGATATCTTTTTAAATCTGTAACTAAGTCATATTTTTTGTTTACACTTGAGGCATCTAAAAATATTGCTGTGTTCATTATATTCTCTTCATTTGGGTTATTTACCCATGAATAAATTAAGTCTTTAAAATCCTGTTGTTTTTTACACCAATAAGGATTTGACACCATGATATTTCCCATACATTTTGGAAAACCAAAATCTATAAGAGTGTCTGTAAACTCTTGAGTAAACTTTCTTAAAACTTCATCACTAATTTGGAAATCATCTTTTATAATTAAAGCATTATCTTGATCTGTTTTTAAAACTTGTTCACCTCTACCTTCACTACCCATAACTATTAAGCAAGAGTTTTCATAAAGACCTTTTGGTGCAAGCATTTTATAAAGCTTATCAATTAGTTTTTTGTTTAGTGAATTTATAAGTTTAGAGATAAACTCAATTTTTACACCTTTTGCATTTAAAGATTTTATGATTTTTATAAAGTTTAGTGATGCATTTTTTAAGTCTTCAATACTAGCTGCTTGAACTATTTCATTAGATACAGCAAAAGTATTTGTAGCAAAAAATGATGATAATGATATTTGATCTAAAATACCAACAATATCTTTTTTATCATTTTTAACAACAACTCTTTTTACGCCATGTTTAGCCATTTGAAGTTGAGCATTAAATAAAAAATCATTTTCATTTATGCATACTACACCTTTTGTAGCTATTTTTATAAGTTTATCATCAAAGTCCATTTTCTTTAGTATTACTTTTTCTCTAAAATCTGAATCTGTAACAATGTAGTAGTTTTTATTTTCATCTTTAATAAGTACGTTTGGTATTTTTTTCTTATGAAGTATTTCTACTGCTTCATAAATTGACTTTTGCTCATCTAAAATTATAGCTTTATGTATTTTTGCATCTTTTACTTTTGCAATCATGATATTAGCCATGTCTTTATTCTTTTCATAGGCTATATGATTGTTTAATTTTTGAGAGATAGTTTGAAAAAAGTAACTTTCAAGATTTCTATTTCCATGTAATATTTTTTGAAAAACTTTTTTAGGTAGGGTATAGCAAATAGTTTCTTCATGGGTAATAAAATCATTTTTTGAATAGTTTTCAATTAAAGAAATTGGTTCAAAAAATTCATTTTTTGAATATACAGACAATACTTCATCATTGTTTTTTTCTTGAACTAAACCTTTTAGTACAAAATATAAATGTGTGGGTTTATCTTTGTTTTTTTGAATTAATGTGTCTTTTTGATAGTAAGTAATATCCATATTTTCAACTAAATAATCTAATTGAGATGGTGTTAAATATTCAAATGGATGAATTGAAGTTAAAAAAGCCTTTTGTTCATGTACGCTCAAAATAAGCCCCTTTTAGAGTTAATATATTTTAATGGTTTACCTAAAAACTACTAAAATATATTAACCACGTAAGAAAAATCTTACGTGATTTAAACAAACACTAGTGGTCAACTGCTCCAGCTGCACCAATACCTGTATTTGCTCTTACATTTTGAGCTCTGAACATCTCTTTTTCATTTTTACCTCTTTGCGAGTTATCTGTTTTAGAGAAGAACCAGATTCCTAAGAATGCAATAGTTACTGAGAATAAAGCAGGGTGTTTATATGGGAAAATAGCTTCAGCGTTTCCTAATATTTGTACCCAAACAATTGGCCCAATGATTACTAAAGTAACAGCAGTGATAAGACCAATAAATCCACCAATAAACGCACCTCTAGTTGTTAATCCTCTCCAATAAATAGATAAGAATAAAATCGGGAAGTTCGCAGATGCTGCAATACCAAATGCTAATCCAACCATATATGCAATATTTTGAGATTCAAAAGCAATACCTAATACAACACCAACGATACCTACAATTACAACTGTAATTTTAGATAATTTAACAACTTGTTCATCACTTGCATTTGGGTTTATTACGTTTGCGTAGATATCATGTGAAATTGCAGATGCTCCAGCTAATGTTAAACCTGATACAACAGCTAAGATTGTAGCAAAGGCAACAGCTGAAATAAATCCTAAGAATGCATTTCCGCCTAACATGTGTGACAAGTGAATAGATGCCATATTATTTCCACCAAATAATTTACCATCTACAAAGTATTGAGCTCCGTCTGCTGAGTTTAAGAATGCAATAGCACCAAAACCAACAACAGTAATAATAATCCAGAAGTAACCAACAAAACCTGTAGCATAAACAACTGATTTTCTAGCTTCTTTTGCATTTCCAACTGTAAAGAATCTCATAAGTACGTGAGGTAAACCAGCAGTACCAAGCATAAGAGCTAAACCTAAAGAAATAGCAGAAATAGGATCAGAAATAAATCCACCTGGTGCTAAAATAGATTCACCAGCACTGTGATTTTCAGCAGCTTTAGTAAATAATGCTTCAAAACTAAAATCAAAGCTATATAAAACTAAGATAGCCATAAATGATACACCTGATAATAGTAAACAAGCTTTAATAATTTGAACCCAAGTTGTAGCTAACATTCCACCAAATGTTACGTAAATAATCATCATAACACCAACTAAAATTACAGCAAACTCATATTCCATACCAAATAAAACTTGAATTAATTTACCAGCACCAACCATTTGAGCAATTAAGTAAAGAATAACAACTGAAATTGATCCAAATGCAGCTAATGTTCTAATTTCTTTTTGTCCAAGTCTATATGCTGCAATATCAGCAAAAGTAAATTTACCTAAGTTTCTTAACTTTTCAGCCATAAAGAATAAAATAATAGGCCAACCAACTAAGAATGATACAGCATAAATAACTCCATCATAACCTTTTAAGTAAATAAGACCAGATACCCCTAAGAATGCAGCAGCTGACATATAATCACCAGCAATAGCTAAACCATTTTGAAATCCAGAAATTCCTCCACCAGCTGTATAGAAATCTGATGCTGATTTAGTTTTTTGTGCAGCCCAATAAGTAATACCTAATGTACCTATAATGAAAACTAAGAACATTACAATTGCAGGAACATTTAGTTCTCTTTTAACTGCTTCAAAGTTTGCATCACCTGCAGCAAATGCAGCAATTGCAAATAATGCAATAAATCCAAATATTTTTAACATTACATCATATCCTTTACATCATCTTTTATTTCATTAGTTAGTTTTTCAAACTCACCATTAGCTCTTATTACATAGATAATAGTTGTTATGAAACTAAGTATTAAAATAGCTAATGCAATTGGAAATGCAACAGTAATAATACTTTCACCGATAGTTGTAGCTAAGATTTCTTTATTAAACGCGATTGTTAGAATATACGCATAGAAAATTACTAGTACAAAAATACCAAGTTTAATTCCTAGACTAGTTCTTTTTGCAACTAGTTCCTTGTATTTAGGATTTGATTCAATCCTATCTACTAATTCCTTATTCATGAGTGTGTCCTTTCTATATCATAAGGTTAGTTAAAATGTTATTTTCAAAGCTATTTTAAAGCTATTGTGTAGCAATAAAGTAGCAAAAAGAAAAATAAGACATTGATTATACATATTTTTTCTACTAAAAACCTTATAAAATCAATTAATAATAAATTTTAATAATAAAAAAGTAATAAAATTTGAGTATTTATAATAATATTAAATTATATTTATAAAGTGAATATAAAGTTATTTATTAAGTTTTATTTTAGTTTGTATAAAAAGTCGTTTTTGCAGGAGTTAAATCTTTTAATTTTAAAAAGATCATTGCAGTCATAATTGCATCATTTAATGCATCATGTTTTCCAAGAACTGGAATATCAAGTTCTTTCATAATAGTGTCAAACTTTAAGTCAATAAATTCATATTCACTTGTTTTTTTTCTACTTCTATAATACATAGATGAAACTTCAATACTTTCATTTGGTAAATCTATTCCTATGTATTTTTTTGTATATTTTGAAATAATTGCTATATCAAATTTTATGTAGTACCCTACAATTGGCTTGTTTCCTATAAACTCTAATAATTCATATATTGCTATTTTAGGTCTAACTGCATTTTTTAAATCTACTGGTCTAATTCTGTGAATTTTAATAGATTCAGCATCAATTTTTTTTGATGGTTTAACAAAGATATTAAATCTTTTTCTCATGATTATTTTATTGTCTTTAATATGAACAGCAGCAATTGAAAGTATTTCATCTTTCTTTGGATTTAATCCTGTTGTTTCACAATCAAGACATACATATTCACCTTTTACAGGTTCACTAAAAAGATATTCATACTTTTTATCTCTTAGTTTACTTTTTTTCCATTTTGTTATTAGGTTTTTAAACATTACATTATCTTATCAATTTTAAATTCGCTTGTAATAAACTTTTTAAAGCCATTAACAATTTTAAATGAATCCTTTAAAAGATCCCTTTCAATCTTACCTAAAGAATGAGTATCTACTTCATTGTCAATTTCTTTTCCATCTCTAAAATACTCTAATTGAGCTTTTAATCTTAATGTATTAACAACATCAAAAGCTTCAAGTAATTCATCAGCTCTATCTTTACTAAGAACATTTCTATCAGTAAGAATTTTTATTCTTTTTACTGTAGTTGTTTCTCTAATTTTTTCTCTTAAAGATAAACTTCTAACACCCTGAACAATTGGGAATACAGTAGTTTTTTTGATATCAATATAATGAATTTTAGTCATAAAGTTAGCCACTGTATTTGGTGTATCAAACGTTAATGTAGCTTTCGCAAAATATGCCATAAATATATCTTTATCATGAAGTTTTTCAAATAAGTCATCTTTTAAATTAATTAATAATTCTTTATCTCCAGCTACTGCAAATGAATCAAAGAATATTGCTAAATTCATGTAATCTTGCATTTCAGGTGCTTGAATCCATCTTGCTGATTCTTTCTTAAAGTCACTTACTGTTTTACACCAATATGGATTTGAAACCATAATATTCCCTTCACATGGTGGATAGCCAAAGTCTATTAAGTGGGCTGTGATTTTTTCCATATAGGGTCTATATTGTTCAACATCTGTATCATCTCTAACTACAAGTGCATTATCTTG
>JBDNBT010000074.1:0-12093 GCA_039767755.1 Sulfurovum sp. | reverse complement strand
AGACCAAAGAAAACAGATACAGCAGCAAAAGTAAAGGCAACAGGAAAACCTATTAGCAGCATAACTAATGCTGTGAAGAACATTATAATACCAATCATTCTTGTTCTCCTTTTTTAGCTAATGCATCGTTTTTCATATCCTCAATTTCACTTTTCATATTATATGAATCATCAGGATGTAAACCTAAATAGTTATTAAGGTTCTTAATAAAAAATCCAATTGATGTGATAATTAGTAAGAAAAATGACAATGGAATTAATGCTTTTACAATCCATCTATTAGTAAGTCCACCTGGATCACCACTTTGTTCACCTGATAAAAATGACTCATAAGCATTATCTATTGAAGCAATACCAACTAATAAAGCAATAGGTAAAATAAATAAAAATACTCCTACCATGTTTATCATAGCTTTCTTTTTTGTTGATAATCTATCATAGATTATGTCAACTCTAACGTGACCATCTTCTTTAAGTGTATAAGCTACACCTAATAAAATAATTACTGAAAAAAGATGCCATTCCATCTCTTGCATAGCAATACTTCCAGATCTAAAAAAGTATCTCATGATAACATCATAAAATACATTAAGAATCATAAGTACCATAGCAATACCAGTTATGATACCAATATAATCAGCAAACTTATTGAATGCCTTCTCAAGTTTTAACAACATAAATTTCCTTTGGGGGTTTTAACACTATAAGTCAGAAAAATATACTTAGATAAGTATATTTTTGTAATCCATATTTATTATCCCCTTAAAATAAGGGGATAATAGTACTTAAATTCTTATAAATTGTCTTTTAAGTATTTGTAGTCAGAGATCTCAGTCCAGTTTCTAGCTTTTCTTTGGTACTCAGCTTGTGAATCTAAAACTTCTTTTAATAGAGGGTTTTTAGATTTCATATCAACTAATAATTCATCATTAGCTTTTTTCATAGCGTCCATAACTTCTTTTGGGAAAGTTTTAACTTTGATATTTGGATATTCTTTTTCCATTGTGTCCCATGCGTTTGCACTCATGTGGTAGTTTTGAATATACATATCATAAGCAGATACTCTCATAGCAGTTACTAAGATTTGTTGTAAATCTTTTGGTAATTTATTGAATTTTCTTTCATTTACTAAGAACTGTAATTCAGTTGCTGGCTCATGCCAACCTGTATAGTAATATGGTGCAATTTTATGGAATCCCATGTTGATATCCATTCCTGGGCCAACCCATTCTAATGCATCAATTGTACCTCTTTCAAGTGCAGTATATAACTCACCTGAAGCAATGTTAGTAACAGTTAAACCTAATTTAGCCATAACTTCACCAGCAAAACCTGGAATTCTCATTTTTAGACCTTTTAAGTCATCAACAGAATTAATTTCTTTTCTAAACCATCCACCCATTTGGTTTCCAGTATTTCCACCAGGGAAAGATAAAACTTTATGTTTTTTGTATGCTTTTTGCATTAATTCCATACCACCACCGTAGTAGAACCATGCATATTGCTCATTAGTAGTCATACCAAATGGCATAGTAGTAAATGGTAAAGTATTAATATCTTTACCTTTCCAGTAATATGATGCTGAGTGACCCATATCATACTGACCACCTTTAACCATATCAAAGATTCCTAATGCAGATTTATGCTTGTTTGAAGCATCAACTCTGATTTGAAGTCTTCCGTCTGACATTTCTTCTACAATTTTTGCCATGTTTTTAGGTGCATCAATAAATGGTGATAATGTTGGTCCCCATGTTGTTGCAAGTTTCCATTTGTAAACTCTATCTGCTGCAGATGAAGCAGTTGCTGCAATACCTAAAATTAGTGACGAAGTAACTAATAATTTAGCTGTTTTCTTTAACATTGTTTTCTCCTTAGTTTTCATTCATACAAATTCTAACTATCTAAAATGAAAATAATATGATATTTTTTAACATATTCTTTAAATTTACGAAGTTCTAAATAAATATCCAGTGACAACTACTGTTTCTATGTATTTATTATCAAGGTGCTTTCTTAGGCGTCTTACAAGGCTTCTTATTGAATCAAGGGATGCATAGCTTCCTTCCCATACATAGTTTTCAATTGTTTCATATGATAAAATCTGATTTTTGTTATCTAAGAATAAATTAAATAATAATTTTTCTTTTTTAGTTAATCTTATTTCTTGATCATTTATTTTTAAATGTGAGGATTTAAAATCAAAATAGCAGTTCTCATCAAAACTAATAGTGTCATCTTGGATTTTACAAAGTTTTTGTACTTTAATTTCAAGTTCATCTATAAAAAATGGTTTCTTTAAATAATCATTACATCCAAAATCATATGATTGTTTTATAATATCAAGTTCCACACTTGCAGAAATTATAATAACAGGTACATTTAAATAAAACTCTCTAATTTTCTTTAATATCTTTATTCCATCTATATTTGGTACATTAATATCCAGTATAAAACATGAAAAACCTTCTTCAATAGCTTCAAAAGCTGTTGCACCATCTAAAAAACTTTCAACCTTATATCCCTTTAGTTTTAATCTTTTAGTAATAGTTTCATTTAGTTTTTTATTATCTTCAAGTAGTAATAATTTCATTTTAAACCTTTTGATTTGGTAACTTTAGAGTAAAGACTACATTGTTGTTGTCATTTTTAACACTAATTTTACCATTCATTTTATCTTCAATAATAACCTTTGCCATATATAGTCCTAATCCTGTACCTTCAACTTTAGTAGTAAAGTATGGCTCAAAAATAGAGTGAATAATAGCTTCATCTATTCTTCCCCCATCATCTAGGATTTTTATCTTAGTAAAGTTTTCTTTTTTACTAATGTTTATTTTAATAGAACCTTTGTCATTAGAGTTTTCATTTTTTTCTATAAGTTTATTTTTTGCATTATTGATTATATTAAGTAGTACTTGTTTAAATTCATTTTCATATCCATAAATCATAATATCTTTATCATCATTTGTATAATCTATTTCCATAATTATGTTTGAATAGAATATTTGCTTTCCAATAATCTCCATAATTTCGTCAATACATTTTTTTATTGGGAAACTTATTTTAGTAGTTGATGGCTTTAAAAAGTTTCTAAAGTCATTTAATGTCTTAGACATATATTTAATTTGTATCATAGAGTCATTTACAAACTCTTTAACATCTTTGTCTTCTAGCTCATCTAGTAAATAAGACGTTTCCACATCTTGAACAAGTGCTGATAACTCTACTAATGGTTCATTCCATTGGTGGGCAATTGCTGCAATCATATCACCCATTTCTGCTAGTTTATTTTGTTGAATTAAAAACTGTTTTTGTTGAATTCTATCTGTAATATCATCCATTATACATACAATACCACCAATGCTGCCATCTATATTTCTATATACAGCTTTATTTAGAATAATATGTTTCATATTATTAGATGGGGTATGAAATGTAAACTCAGAAGTATTTGTACCAAAATTTTCAAGTAGTTCTTCATCTATTTTGTTGTTTTTACTTGCAACTTCAAGGGGAAAAAAGTCATAGGTAGTTTTACCTATTACCTCATCAGCTGAACATGATAATAAATTTGAGAAGGCTAAGTTACATCCTAAGAATTTTCCATCTGTATTTTTGTAATATATGGGATTTGGAATAGTATCAAGTAATACTTTATCAAACTCAATTCTATTTGATAACTCTTTTTCTAGTTTAACTCTTCTTGAGATATTTGCTCTTAAAATAATGATTATTATAGATAGTGTTAAAATAAGTACTATAGATATTATTATAAATTGAATATATTGTTTATATGCAAGACTTGGTTCATTTATTAAAATATGTTTATCTACAAATGGACTTATATCTATATCGTATTTTTCTAATTCATTATAATCAAACATATAAACATTTGGAGATTTTTCAAGTATTGGAATATCTTTTATTGATTTATTTTTAATCAAAATATCAACAGCCATTTTTGAAATGGCTTGTCCTTGGGCAGTGGCTGAGGTTAAAAGACCACCAACTATTCCATAATCCATATAAAAATCCCAAAGCCCATAGATGGGATTGTGGCTTACTTCTTTTATTTGTTTAAAACCTTGTTTATAGGTAAAGTATTTACCCGTAGTATCTTTAAATAAAAGCACAAATAAAATCACATCATTTTCTTTTAAATTAGCTACTTTATTTTTTAGTTGGGTTATTTCCATATTATCTATGTATTCAACATTGAATTTATCTTCATAGTTTTTAATTAGTTTTTTTAAATCTTTTTTTACAGCTAATCCTGTGCTTGATCTATCATTTATGATTATTAGGTTTTCTAAGTTTGGATGTAAGTCTGCAATTAATTCAAGATTTTGTGCTAAATCAACCTGTTCAACTACTCCACTTATATGGTTTTTTATACTTTTATTTTCTATTTGCTCTTTTTTAAAGTTATTTATTCCACAAAAAAGCACTGGAATATTTTTGAAAAGTTTATTATGATGTTTTATTATAAAATCATAGGCATTATTATCACTTACTAAGATTAAATCAAACTCTCTATTTTTGAATTGCTTCTCATAAAGATTTGTTAAGCTATCTATATAATCATCATGTGATACTCTTTTTGTATCCATATAAACAGTAGTAAGTTCTATATTTTTGTGTTTTGAAAACTCTTTTTCAATGGCTTTAGATATATCATTTGTCCAAATATATCCCTTGTGATATGAATGAATAAGTAGTACTTCTTTACTATTACCTGCATATAGTAATGTAGTAAAAAAAAGTAAGCTAAATAGTATAAAATTTTTCATTTTTGATGCCCCTATTTAGCTTATTATAGTTAAGATTTTATAAAAATAACATATCCAGATTTAGGACCGTGGGCACCTATTACTAATGATTGTTCAATATCAGCTGTTTTAGAAGGACCAGAAACAAATGCTCCCCAACCTTTTTTATCAAAATCGATTTGTAAATATGCTTCATGCATATTGTTTAAAATCTCATCTTCATTTACAATAGTAACAATATTTTGAGCTATGTAATATATACATCTGTGTCTATTGTTTTCATTCTTTACCCACACAGCTCCATTTTCAGCCACTGCAAAATTTCCTTGTACAATTGCTAAGTCTATATGTTTTAATTGGTGTTCATCATCTGCATTATTCGCATCAAAATTTCCAATATTACAGCACTCTACATTTGTAGCAATTACTTTTTCATCAGGATAAATCTCTTTTATAGTTTTATCTAAATCTTCTTTACTTACAAGTAATGCTTTCCCACCAACTGCTTCAATCATTTCTGAAAACTTTTTGAATTTATCTTCAAAAGTAATTCCAATATTTTCATATGAATTAGGAAGTTCTACACTTACTACTTTATTGTTTTTCCTAATAGAATTTAAAATAGCTTCTTTACTGCTCATTATAAATCTCCTTCTTCAAACATTTCTTTGAAACTTTTAGGTGGCATTTTTGGCATGTCTCTTTGTTTACCCCAAACATTACTTTTACTATATACAAGTGATTTTGGAAGTTTTGGAACAATTTTTCTAGCCATTTTTCCAGCAAAATCAAATAACTTAGGTTTTTCCATTAGCCAAGCTGTAATTTTCATAGCTTTTTTCTTTGTAGGATCAATTAAATTCATATTTCCTAAATCTTGACGTCTTGCGTATAATTGTGAGTCTAAGTTAATTTTTACAGGACATACATTTGTACATGATCCACATAAAGTACATGCAAAAGGTAGTGAAGTGTGTTTTTCGGGCTCTTTAACTGCACCTAAAATAGATCCAATTGGTCCTGGAATTACATAATCATATGAGTGACCACCACTTCTTCTATATATAGGACAAGTATTCATACAAGCACCACATCTAATACAGTTTAGAGCCTTTGTATATTTATCTGAAGATAAAAAGTCACTTCTTTGATTATCAACAATTATAATATGCATCTCTCCACCCTCAACACTTCCATGGAAATGTGAAGTATATGTAGTTACAGGCTGACCTGTTGCACTTCTTGCTAATACCCTTGTAAAAACAGATAAATCTTCAAGTCTTGGGATTATTTTTTCAATACCCATAGATGCTATATGAAGTTTAGGAACACTAGCTCCCATATCTGCATTACCTTCATTTGTACAAACCACAACTCCACCTGTGTTTGCTATTGCAAAATTAACACCCGTTAATCCTGCTTGTGCAGTTAAAAAATCATTTCTTAGACTTTCTCTAGCTGCTCTTGTAAGATAAGTTGGATCATCATTTCCAACTTCTGTACCTAAGTGTTCAACAAAAGTATCACTTACATCTGATTTTTTTAGGTGAATTGCTGGTAAAACGATATGTGAAGGTGGCTCGTTTCTTAACTGAACAATTCTTTCTCCTAAATCTGTATCAACTACTTCAATTCCTCTTTCTTCTAAATAAGGATTTAAATGACACTCTTCTGTAAGCATTGATTTTGATTTTACAAGTTTTGTTACTTTATTTTCTTTTAAAAGTTTATAGGCAATTTCATTGTGTTCAACTGCATCTTTAGCCCAATGAACAGTAATACCTTTTTTAATAGCATTTTCTTCAAATTCTATTAGGTATTTATCTAGATTTGCCATAGTATGAGTTTTGATTTGACTTGCCAAATCTCTTAATTGTTCCCATTCAGGAATAGTTTTAGTAGCTAAATCTCTTTTTTCTCTAACCCACCATAATGATTCATCATGCCATTGCATTCTTTCTTCATTTTTAACAAATTCTTTTGCATTATTAGGATGTGTTTTTACACTCATACTAACTCTCCTTGCATAGTTGAAAGTTTTTCACCTGCTAAAATTTGAGTTATGTGCATTACTTTTATTTTTTGATTGTTTCTATTAATGATTCCATCTAAGTGCATTAAACAACTCATATCAGCACCAACTATAACTTCAGCATTAGAATCTAAATGATCTTTGATTCTGTCTTTTCCCATAGCAATAGAAATATCTTCTTCGCTAACACTAAATGTTCCACCAAAACCACAACATTCATCTTTTCTTTTTAGTTCAACTAATTCAATATCTTTTACAATATTCAAAATGTTTTCTAGTTTTGAATTATATGGAATATTTAATTCTGTAGGTGTTCCAAGTTTTAACATTCTGTGTCCATGACAAGAGTTATGTAATCCCACTTTATGATCAAATGAAACATCAATGTTTAAGTTTTCAACACCAACAATGTCATGTAAAAATTCACACACTTCATATATAGAAGCTTTCACTTTATTGTAATCAGTGTCATTTTCAAAGAAACTTGCGTAATGATCTTTTACCATTGATACACAAGAACCACTTGGAGCTACAATATAGTCATATTTTCTAAATGTACTTACAAATTTATTAGCAAGACCTTCAATATCCTTTGCGCAACCTGCGTTTGCCATAGGCTGACCACAACAAGTTTGGTCTAAGGGATACTCAACATCTAAGTTTAGATTTTTTAGAATTTTGTAAGTTGACTTACAAATTTCTGGATAGAGTTCATTCATAAAACAGGGAATAAAAAGTCCTATTTTCATTAATTCTCCTTCACAAGATATAATGAAATCATATTACTTTTATATGAAAAATTTATGATAAATTACAATTATTGTTTTATTTGTCTAATTTCTACACCATTATCTTTTATGAATTTTGAAATAATACTTGAATCTGTATGTTCATAAGCCCTATTATAAACAATCTCTTTAATTCCAGCTGCTATAAGGTTTTTAGAACATTCACTACATGGCTCTAAAGTTACATATATTGTTCCGTCTTCAATACTAATTCCTTTTCTAGCAGCCCATATTAAAGCGTTCATTTCAGCATGAATTTCATAGGTTTTTGACCAATCATGATGCTCTTTTGTGTATTCACCATTCCAATGATCTTTACAATTAGTATATCCAGCTGGTGTTCCGTTGTATCCTGTTGATAAAATTCTTCCATCTTTTACAATAACTGCACCAACTTGTTTTGATACACATTTTGAAGCAGTAGCTATTTCTTTTGCTATATTTATAAAGTTATTATCACTAATCATTTGCTTAGCCTTAATTGTTTTTGTAATTATATTCTATTAAAAAACTCTTTTGCCTTAATTGGTCTAAAACTTAAAAAAAGCTTTTTGTAAGCCTATTATTCTTAAAAATCAACATTATTGTGATAATATATGCAAAAATTTGTTAATAAAGGTCGAATATGCAATTTAAAGATATCAAAGAATTAATCAGAGTTTTTGATAAAAGTGATTTAAACAAGATAAAAATCAAAGACGGTGATTTTGAGATTTCTATGCAAACTGGTTTCGAGGGAACTGTTGTTACTACAACTGCTGCTCCTGTAGCTGCACCTGCACCTGTTGCTGCTCCTGTTGCTTCTGCACCAGCTGCTGCATCTACTGAAATTTCTGCTCCTGCTGCTATTGCAGGTGAAACAATAAATGCTCCTATGGTAGGAACATATTATGATTCTCCATCTCCTGAGTCTCCTTCTTTTGCTAAAAAAGGTGATACAGTTAAAAAAGGTCAAACTTTATGTATTTTAGAAGCAATGAAAATCATGAATGAAGTTGAAGCTGAGTTTGATTGTAAAATTGTTGATATCTTAGTTGAAAATGGTTCACCAGTAGAATTTGATATGCCAATGTTCGTTATTGAAAAATTATAAGAGTAATTTGACATGGCAGAAATAAAAAAAATATTAATTGCTAATAGGGGTGAAATAGTTCAAAGAGCTATAAGAACTATTAGAGAAATGGGTAAAAAATCAGTTGCTGTATATAGTGCTGGTGATAAAAATGCTTCATATTTAAAACACGCTGATGAAGCTATTTGTATCGGAGATGTTAAATCTGTTGACTCGTATTTAAATATTCCTGCAATTATTACAGCTGCAGAAATTACAGGTTGTGATGCTATTTTCCCAGGTTATGGGTTTTTATCTGAAAACCAAGATTTTGTAGAGATTTGTAAACTACACAAAATCAAATTTATTGGACCATCTGTTGATGTAATGGATAAAATGGCTGATAAATCAAAAGCAAAAGAAGAAATGGTAAGAGCAGGTGTACCTGTTGTTCCTGGTTCTGATGGTGCTGTACACTCTGTTGAAGAAGCTAAAAAAGTTGCACTTGAAATTGGATATCCAATTATGGCTAAAGCATCAGCTGGTGGTGGTGGTAGAGGTATGAGACTTATTGAAACTGAAGATAAGTTCGAACAACTTTATAATGCTGCATCATCTGAAGCCTTAGCTGCATTTGGTGATGGTACTATGTACTTAGAGAGATTTATTAAAAATCCTAGACATATTGAGGTTCAAGTAATCGGTGATAGTCATGGAAATGCAATTCATATTGGTGAAAGAGATTGTTCATTACAAAGAAGACACCAAAAAGTTATTGAAGAATCTCCAGCGATTCTTTTAAATGATGAAACAAGAGCACACTTACATGAGGTAGCTGTAAAAGCTACTAAGTACTTAAAGTATGAAGGTGCAGGTACTTTTGAATTCTTAGCTGATGATAAACAAAACATTTACTTTATGGAAATGAATACTAGACTTCAAGTTGAACACCCCGTTTCTGAAATGGTATCTGGATTAGATATTGTTGAATGGATGATTAAAGTAGCTCAAGGTGAGCACTTACCATCACAAGAAACAATTAAATTTAGAGGTCATGCTATTGAAGTTAGAATCACAGCAGAAGATCCAAATTCATTTTTACCAAGTCCTGGAAAAGTAACTCAATGGTTTGTTCCTGGTGGAAGAAATGTAAGAGTTGATTCTCATGTATATGCTGGATATGTAGTACCACCATATTATGACTCAATGATTGGGAAACTAATTGTTTGGGGAAGAGATAGAAACAAAGCTATCAATATTATGAAGAGAGCTTTAAATGAGTTTGAAGTAGAAGGAATTAGAACAACTATTCCATTCCACCAAAAAATGATGGAAAATGATGACTTTATTTCAAATAATTACGACACAAAATACTTAGAAGGTTACAAAAGTCTAGACGACTTATAGAAAAAAACCTTTTCTTCTTATCTAAAAGTATAATTTAATATACTTTTAGATATAATCCCCCAAATTACACACAGACATATACTATTTTTAAACGATTGATAAAAATCAAAAGCTAAATGAAAATATCTCTAAATAATAACCTACTTTAAAATTGAGTTGTAAAAGTAAGAATGAAAGATAGTCTTTTATGCGGGTGTGTATTTTAAAAATATATACTTAAGGTAAAAAATGACATTTCAAGAATTTAATTTCAAAGAAGACTTACAAAAGGCAATTGATGAAGCTGGTTTTAAAGAACCAAGTCCTATTCAAGAACAAGCAATCCCAGTTGTATTAGACGGTAAAGATATCGTTGGTCAAGCACACACAGGTACAGGTAAAACAGCAGCATTTGGTTTACCAGTTTTAAATAAACTTAAAGGTGACGGTTCTGTTGAAGCTGTAGTTATTGTTCCAACAAGAGAATTAGCTATGCAAGTATCTGATGAAATATTTAGATTTGGTAAAAATTTAAATATCAATACCGCAACTGTATATGGTGGTCAATCATACTCAAGACAATTAAAACACATCGAAAACGCAGGTGTTATTATTGCAACTCCAGGTAGATTTTTAGATTTACTAAGAGGTAAAAAAATCAATATCAAACCTGAATATGTTATTTTAGATGAAGCAGATGAAATGCTAGATATGGGATTCTTAGATGATATTAAAGAAATCTTCACATTTATGCCAGCTAAAAGACAAACGTTATTATTCTCAGCAACTATGCCTCAAGCAATTAAAACACTTGCTAAACAAATTTTAAATGAACCTGAGTTTATTACATTAACTAAAAAAGACATTACAAACTCTAAAATTACACAAACATATTATGTTGTTGATGAAAGAGAAAGAGATGATGCTTTAATTAGATTATATGATTACAAAAACCCAGAAAAATCAATTATTTTCTGTAGAACAAAAAAAGAAGTTGATAGATTATCTACTTTCTTAGTTTCTCAAGGTTTCAGCGCTAAGGGTCTTCATGGTGATATGGAGCAAAGACAAAGAGAAGAAGCTATTAATGCGTTCAAAAAAAGTAAATTAGAAGTATTAATTGCAACAGATGTAGCCGCAAGAGGGTTAGATGTTAATGATGTAACTCACGTATTTAACTACCACTTACCATTTGATAGTGAATCATATGTTCACAGAATCGGTAGAACTGGTAGAGCTGGTAAAGAAGGTATGGCTGTATCTATTATTACTCCACATGAATTCAGAATGATGCAAAAAATTGAGAAAAATATCGGGGCTAAATTAGAAGCTAAGATTGTTCCTAATGTAACTTCTGTAAAAGAGAAAAAAATTACATCTTTAAAAGATAAAATCAAAACTCAAGAAGTTAAAGAATATGCAATGAATATTGTTGAAGAATTAAAAGAAGAATTTGATATTTCAACTATTGCATTTAAATTAGCATCAATCATAGCAGCTGATACTTATGTTAAAGGTAACAATAACATTGGTAAATCAGAAAACGATATCGCTAGATTAATCGAAAATGCTAAAAATGGTAAAGGTGACGATAGAAACAACTCTAGAGGTAGAAGAGGAAACTCAAGAAGAGGTAACGGCGGTGGTGGTTACCAAAGAAACAATAGAGATGGTGGTGGTGACGATTCTAGAAATAGAAGAGGCGGTCAAAGATCAAGAGGTGGTAATAGAGGAAATTCTTCATCATCTTCATCAAGAAGAAGAGGTTAATCCCTCTTTTTCACCCCACATATTTAACTATCTATTCAACTATATTTTCAATTTTTTAAACACTTCAAAACAAATCTACAAATATCATTAAAATATCATTTTAGTACCACTCAAAATTATTTCTTTTCAATACATAAATTTATAACATTTGATTCTATAAAATCCTGATAAAATCCTAAAAAATTTACTAAATTCATTGGGTATAAAATATAGAGTTTAATGATAATATAGAACTAATGTCTATAAAAATTTAAGTTTAGTTTAAGTTTTTTATAAAGAACTTATCACTAATATT
>JBDNBT010000073.1:0-6040 GCA_039767755.1 Sulfurovum sp. | reverse complement strand
TTTGAGCTTTTAAAATAGCACTTAATGTCAAACTCATTCTTGTATGCTTAGCATCATTTGGAGTCATACTAATACAATAGTTTTCATTTGCAGGATTTAAAGCTTCATGTGTTTCTATTTTATTTGGGAATATTGAAGCAGTATGAGAATCACCACCCATTCCTAAAATCAATACATCACAAGATGAAAGTAACTTTTCACATATGGCTGAACATTGTTCTAATGCTTCACTAGCAGTTAAACCATCTATATATAATGATACAAAGTTTCCTTTAGATGCGTTATTTTTTAGAAGATACTCTTTAACCAATTTAGCATTACTGTCTTCATGGTTTTTATCAACCCATCTTTCATCAACTAAAGCAATATTGATTTTTTCCCACTCTAAATTAGCTGTACTAAGTCTATCAAATACAGGTTTTGGTGTACTTCCACCTGAAACTAAAATAGTAGCTTCACCTTTTTTTGAAATTCCATCATTTAATTTAGAAATTATTTCATTTGCAAAATTATCAATTAAATCTTCACTTGAATCAAAACTATTTACTATATTATTCATTTGAAATTCCTTGGATTAAAATATCAATATTTGGTGAAAGTTATAAAAATTTCTTAGTATTTTTCTTAGTATATATTATGCTCTTTTTTAAGCGTCAATAATATGCATCAATTCTCTAACAGAAGCAACTGAATTTGAGAAATTTTCTTTTTGAGTTTTATTTAAATCTAGCTCAATAATCTTCTCAACACCATTACAACCAAGCATAACAGGAACACCTGCCACTACATTTTCATGTGAGTATTCACCCTTAAGCATAACAGCACAAGGATAAATCTTTTTAGTATTATTTAAAATTGCATCTACCATAAGTGTAGCTCCTAAAGCAGGGGCATAATATGCAGATCCAGTTTCAAGTAACTTAACTATTTCTAGTCCACCTGTTTTTGTTTTTTCTACTATACTTTTAATTTGTTCATCACTTAAAAGTTTTTCAATACAGATACCATTTACCGTTGAGTAGTTTGTTAAAGGCACCATATCATCACCATGTCCACCCATTACAGATGATTCTATTTGTCCTGCACCATATCCCAGTTCTTCTTGTACATAATGGCTCATTCTAGCGCTATCTAAAATTCCAGCCATACCAATAACTTTTGTTCTATTAAACCCTGAAGATTTTAAAGCAGCATATACCATAGCATCAAGTGGATTTGAAACAATAATTAAAATTGCCTCTGGACAATTGTCTTTTATGTCTGTTATGATACTTGACATGATTTTATTATTTGTAAGGAGTAAATCATTTCTACTCATTCCAGGTTTTCTTGCAATTCCTGCAGTTATAACTACAATATCACATCCTTTTAAATCACTAGCATCTTTTGACATTACAACTTTTGTATGGGATTTTGCAGCATTTGAAGCTTGCGATATATCAAGAGCCATAGCTTGAGTGTAGTTCATCCTAATATCTCTTAAAACTATTTCAGAACACATTGCTTTTGTTGCTAAATTATTAGCTATTGTTGAACCAACATTTCCAACTCCGATAATACCAACTTTTTTATTCTTCATTTTTAAGTCCTGAATATAACATTTTATTAAACAAAGTAACCAATCCCTGCTTAGAAGATATTTAAAAAAGTATTGCAGCATGTAAGAAAATTAGGCATAAAAAAAGGGCGCTCTAGGAAAGCGCCCATCTAACACAAGGAAACATAAAAAAAATATTATTGTTTGAGAAATTCTTTCAATAGAATTTATTTATGTATATGTACTATAAGCTACTAGGAATAACTTATATACAGTTTTAACTTTAATGGTTAGTAATTAACTATACTTTAATATTTAGTTAACAAATAGTAAACATCTAATATTTTACTTTATGAAAATTTTATATTGAAATATCTTCAAAAGTCCTATTATTACGACAATAACTATAAATACCACATCAATTAAGACAATAGATTTTTGTGCCATGATAGTGTGAATAAAAAAGGATAAAATAGACAAATAGATTAGTTTATGAAATCTGTTGTACTTTTGATATAGTTTTTTTGTTGATGTAACTGCCATAAGTAATATAATCAAAAATGAAAACATGCCTAAATATATAAATGGCTTCTTTATAGTTTCACTTATTATAAAAGGAATTGATAGTTCTGCATCTAAAATCACAAAATTTATAAAGTGCAAAAAAGCATAAAAAAATCCAAAAAGTCCTATTAGTTTTCGATACTTCACAAAATTTGAAAATTTCTTAATTACGGAAATTAAAACAGAAGCTAAAACTAAAACAATAGCACTTACACCTGTAAAGGTGTATATATATTTAATTGGATCATTAATATTTTGTAAAATTAATATTTCATAGGCTAAATATAAAGCTGGTATAAACAGTGCTATTATAAGTAATATCTTCTTCATAAAATTTTCCTAATAGAACTTTCTTAAATCCATTCCTTTATACATATGACCAACTTCTTTTTCATAACCATTAAACATTAGTGTTTTTTGCTTGAAGAAACTTCCTAATACTCTTTCACGAGCTTGTGACCATCTTGGATGATCTACATTTGGATTAACATTTGCATAAAAACCATATTCACGTGGATTTTGAGCTTGCCATGTATTTAGTGGTTCTTTATTTGTAAAAGTAATTTTTGAAATTGATTTAATAGATTTAAATCCATATTTCCATGGAACAATTAATCTAATAGGTGCACCATTTTGTGGTGGCATATTTTTTCCATATAATCCAACTGCCATTAAAGTTAAATCATTCATAGCCTCATCCATTCTAAGACCTTCAACATATGGATACTTTATAGCAGAAAACAACATACTTTTTTGATCAGGGAAAATATCCTCATCATATAATGTTTCAAACTCCACATATTTTGCAGTTGATAAAGGCTTCACAAAGTTAATTAAATCTTTTAACATAAAACCATTCCAAGGAACAACCATAGACCATCCCTCTACACATCTAAATCTATAAATTCTTTCATGGATTTGAAACTTTTTAACTAAATCTTCAAAGGAAATAAACAAAGGTTTTTCAACTAAACCGTCTATTTCTATCATCCATTTATCTGTGTCCATACCTTTTGCTAAATCTTTTACTTTTTTTTGATTTGTTGTAAATTCATAAAAATTATTGTGACTAGTGATTTGTTCAAAAGTATTTAGTTTTAGATTATCTTTATTTTCATCTTTTATGAATTTTAAAGTATCAAAGTCAATATTAGTGTTTGCAAGTACTTGTATTACACTTGAAGTTGAGACTAAACTAGCAACTCCTAATTTCAAGAAGTTTCTTCTGTTTAAAAATAAATTTTCAGGAGTAACTTGGTTTTCATCTAATTCCCAAGCTTGTTTCTTTAAGTATTTCATTTTATATCCTTAAAACATAACTCTATATTCTAAGGATATTATTAAAAAGTTAATATCTAATAAATGAAAATTAAATTTTTTCTTATTAACTTATTTAATTGCTGCTAAAACAGCATCATAATCAGGCTCTTCTGTAATTTCTGGAGAAATTTCTTTAAAAGTAACTACACCTTTTGCATCTATTACATAAATTGCTCTACAAGTAACACCTGCTAAAGCTCCATCTGCAATTAAAACACCATAAGCGTTTGCAAAATCTTTATTTCTAAAGTCACTACCAACTTTTAAGTTTTCAATTCCCTCAGTTGTACAAAATCTTTTTTGAGCAAATGGTAAATCCATTGATACTACAACTACTTCTGCGTTTTCAACTTTAGCTGCTTCAACATTGAACTTTCTTGTTTCAGCTGCACATACAGGAGTATCTAAAGATGGAACTACTACAACTATTTGAGTTTTAGCATTTTCCCCACCAATTTGGATGTTTGATAAATCTTGAGCCACTACATTTACAACAGGAGCATTATCACCCACATTGATTTGTGTCCCAGCTAAATTTACTTCATTACCTTTTAATTTTGTTGTTGCCATTTATAAACCTTTTAATTTTAAATTTATTAATGGTATTCTAAGAAGAAGTAAAATAGGATAAAATCTATCCTATTTAGTACGTAAGGTTTTTTAAGTGTTACTATTTAACTCTGATAGAATTATCATCTAAGATAATCTTATCTTCACTAAGTAACTTAGTTAGAGTAGCTTTAAAAGATTTCTTAGAAATACCAAATGTATCACTAATATCTTCAGCACTACTTTTATAAGTGAAATTTAGCTTTCCACCATTTTCTTTTAATATCTCTAATACAGTGTCATTTTTAACTTTAACACCTATTTTTTGTAAAATAATATCCATTTTATCATCAGGTCTAATATTTTTTACATAGGCTTTTTTTCTATCACCAATATTTATTTGTGAAAAAATTTCACTATGATAAATTAATCCCTCGTATTTATTGTTTACAACAACTTTAAAACCTAGTGGTGTTTTAGAATATACTAAAATATCAACTTCATCATTTCTTTTTAAACCTTCAATTTTCTTTTCAAGTTCAAATTTTTGACTAGCTATTAATCTATCTGTTCTATCATCTATTTGTAGTTGTAAAACTATTCTAGTACCTGCATGAAAGATACCTTTTTGTCTATTTTTAGGAACTAAAATATCTTTTGGTAAACCTATATCTACAAAATATCCAAACTTAGCCACATCAACTATCTCTAAAAAACCAATTTCATTTAAATATAAATAAGGTTTTAAAGTTGTAGCTACTAGTCTATCTTCACTATCTGTGTAAATAAAAACTTCAAGATCATCGCCTATTTGCATCTCATTATTTACATAGGCATTTGGTAGTAAAACTTCTGTTTCATCTTCACTTACTAAGTAGATTCCAGGTTCACTAACCCTGTTTATTTTTAAGTTGTTTAATTTACCAACTAAAATAGATTTATCCAATTATTTTCCTATCTTTTGAAAAGTTTTACAACAATTAAAAAACAAACTGCTGTAATAATTATACTAGCTCCGCTACTAATATCATATTGATATGAGACTACAAGCCCTAAAATTGTAAATAGTATAGCTAAAAAAGAACTAATAATCATCATAGTTGATAATCTTTTTGCAAAAACCTCAGCAATAAAAGTAGGAATAGTAAGCAATGCAATAACAAGAATTAAACCCACAGCTTTTATAGCTGCAACAACACTAAGCGAAGTTAATATTAAAATTAATGTATAAAAAAACTTAACATTTAAACCTCTTAATTTAGCAAATTCACTGTCATATGATACTGCTAATATTTGTTTATAAAACAAACTCACTAGTGAAATAATAAGTATATTTAAACATAACATATAAGTAATATCACTACTTGAAACAGCAATTATAGAACCAAATAAATAAGACATTAAATCCACATTATACCCAGGTGTTAAGTCAACAAAAATAATTCCTAAAGCCATACCAAAAGCCCACATAATACCTATAATGGAGTCAATTCTTTTTTTATCATTTAAAGTTAGTATAGCTATTATAACAGCTGTGATTATTGCAAAAACAGTAGCTCCAAATAAAACAGGTAATCCTAAATATATAGCTAAACCTATTCCACCATAAGAACTATGGGCAATTCCACCTGTTATGAATGTAATTTTATTTACAACAACTAAAGAACCTATAATTCCAGCTGCTATTGAAATTAAAACACCTGCTAGTAAAGCGTTTTGAATAAAGTCATATTGTAATACTTCCACTATATGCTTTCCTTTTTAGTTATGGGAACAATTTGTATGATTATGTGTGTTTAGTGATGAGTTAGCTACGTTTGAATTACCAAGGGCAGTTAACAACTCAACTTCACACATATGTTCATTTTCATTGTCTATTTTTTTATTTAAATTTTCTATGTTGTGATACACAAGATTTTTATTGATATGTGCAACATTTTTAGCATAATTTAGTAAAACAGAAATATCATGACTAACTACAACTATACAAATATCTTCATTTAGTTTTTTTAGTAATTCATATATTTCATTTTGACCTTTTACATCTATATTTGCAGTTGGTTCATCTAA
>JBDNBT010000072.1:0-10587 GCA_039767755.1 Sulfurovum sp. | reverse complement strand
TAATTATTTTTTCTTTGTATATTGATAAGTTGTATCTTTTAAATCTAAACTATTTATTATAAGCCACACACATATAAAAAAGATTACAAATACCTTCAAAAAGAGTAAATTTTGACCATAATCATTTGCTGTTACAATACCAGCTGCACACATAGCACCAGGGACTATACTTGATAAATTATCTAGTGCATAAACAAAATAAGGCAGCAAAAGAATTTTTGCAAACATAGTAAATGAAATAATAAGTATTACTAAATAAGATCTTTTTTCAAGCTTGTATTGTAATGCACTACTTGAAGTGAAATCCCATTTTTTAATGATATTTAATGAGAAATAAAAAGCTAAAACAGAAAATATAAATATTAAGCTTTGTGCAAAAAGATAGACTATAACTTCATTGCTTAGTAGTACATCATTCATTTTATACTACTTTTCCATCTTCCATATTATATACCACATCAACAAAATCAAGGCCATCAAAAATAGGATCATGGGTAGCTATGATTATAGTTTTATTTAATTTTTTAAGATCTTTTATCATCTTTATAAAAGCTTTAGAGTTTATGTTATCAAGATTTGCAGTCGGTTCATCGCAAATTAGTATTTCAGGATTATTTACAATTGCTCTTGCTATAGCGCATCTTTGTTTTTCTCCACCTGATAAATTTGAAATTCTTTGATCTTTTTTATGTTCTATATTTGCTATTTGCATTGCTTTATTTGTACTTTGTTTTATTTCTTTTTCACTTAAGTTTAAAGTGGTAGTTGCCATAGCAATATTTTCATATACATTAAAACTATCAAATAAGTTATAATTTTGAAACACAAAACCTATATGCTTAGCTCTAAAACTTGAAGCATGTAAATCAGGTAATTTTGATACTATATTTTTATTTATTTTAACACTACCATGTGATGGCTTCATAAGTGTGGCTATTATACTTAGAAGGGTTGATTTACCGCTTCCACTTACACCTTTTAAGATTACACATGAGTTGTCTTTTATATTTAGATTTATGTCTTTTAAGGCTATAAATTCATTTGCTTTGTTTTCATTAAATATTTTGTTTAAATTTTCTATTTTAATCATGTTTTTTCCTAAACCTATCTCATGCTATCAACTGCATCTATTACTGCTATTTTCCAAACAGGAATTAAAATAGAAGCAATAAAAGGTAATATATAAAAGAAAAATAGACTAATTATCAAAGATATTTCAACATTTGGTATAAAATTAAACTGTGATGCTAAGTTTTTATGACCCATAAAAATCTCACTTAAAATAGGAGCATTTAAAATAAATACAAAAACATAAGCTAAAACAACTCCAATTAAAAATGCACATATTCCAATAAACAGATTTTCATATATTTTTAGTTTTAAAATATCTTTTATACTAAATCCAATTGATTTTAAAATACCAATTTCTTTTTTATCAGAACTATTTACTATAGTAAATCTTTCATATAAAACAAGTACAAAAGTAAGTAAGCAAACTATATATAAAATCAAAAATATTCCACCTTTAAAGTTAAAAAGATTTTCATATTCTTTAAGAAGTTCATCTTTTGAAGTAACTTTTATGTTTGAGTGTTTAAAAATCAGTTGATTTTTTATGTTTGCTATTTCAAGTTCATTTGGAATATTAACAGCAAAACTACTTACAAAATCTTCACTTATATTTAGAATCCTTTTTGCTAAACTAATATCCATTATAATCATATCATTTGTAAAAGTATTTGTATTATTAGGAAGTTCACCATATATTTTAGCTGTTAAAATCTTCTTGTTTTCAAGTCTAAAATCATAGCTTTTCTTATATCTTTTTTCATGCAAAGCTTTTTTTACAGCATTTCCAACTAAAATGTAATCATCACTTACAAACTCTCTTAAATCAATATTGCCTATAATTTTTTTTATTGAAGCATTACTATGTTCTTCAAAAAAATCAACTCCAACTATATTAAAATAAGTTTTATATGGCTCAAACCAATACTTACCATAAACTCTACCTTGAATAGACTCAATACCATATATTTCACTAAAATCATCAGTCCACGATATAGGAATACTTGATATTTTCCCTCCATCTATTTTTTGAACTATTAGTTCACTTTGATTTTCAATGCTATGTTTTATTTGACTTTTAATTGATCCACTTATAAACATTACTGAACTTAGAATAAATATCAAAATAATAGAAATAAAAAATATACTAAGATGCTTTGATTTGTGTTTAAATAAAAACAAAAAAATTAGATTATAAAAGCTTTTATTCATGATATACAAAGCCTTTATAATTTATTTCTTGTTGGTCTTCAAAAAGTTTATTTTCAAAGGTATATGAGTTATTAAATACAATATTCGATGAATTTGTGATACTACTAATAATACTTATTTCTTTAATTTTAGTGTTAGCATTTACTTTTGAGTGTATAAAGATAAAAATTATAAACAGTAAATTTAATGAAATAAAAAAGATAATAAATGATTTACTTAAAGCAGATATCTTAAACTCCTAAACTAAATAATAATGAAAATTAATTCTAACATCCGTACATTAATTCTATGTTAAGTATAATACCAAAAAAACAAAGAAGATTGAATGCAAAGATACTACCCAAACCTAAGTTCTACGGTTGATTTTTATTTTACTCAAAATGAAGATGACTTTATAGTTGATGAACAACCAATTAGATTTAAAAATCAAGGAAACTTTTTAGTTCTAAAAGTTGTTAAAAAAAATCAAAACACTTGGGATTTAATAGAAAAAATAGCAAACTTTTTAAAGTGCTATCCTAATGAAATAGGATATGCAGGTTTAAAAGACAAACATGCTACAACTACACAATACATATCTATTCCAAAAAAATATGCAAAAGATATCAAAAAATACAATCACAAAAAAATTCAAATAGTAGATACATGCTTACACAATGAAAAAATCTCAATTGGAGATTTAAGAGGAAATAGATTTACAATTAATCTTCATGAAGTGACTTTTGAAAAATTAAATATCTTAGAAAAGAGATTAAAGCTTATTTCTAAAAATGGTATGCCAAACTATTTTGGGTATCAAAGATTTGGTAATGATAAAGAAGAAAATCTTGAAAAAGCCAAAAAAATAATAAATGGTGAGCTTATTGTTAAAGAAAGAAAAATCCAAAAGATGATTATCTCAGCATATCAAAGTGATTTTTTTAATAGATGGTTAGCAGGAAGATTAAAAACTTCAAAAGATAGCAACTTTAAACTTATTGATGGTGATGTATTTTTAGATCACAAATCACAAAAGTATTTTACTCCAAATAATATAAACAAAAAAATACAAGATGAGTTTGATAGAAAAAACATTTCTGTAACAGGATTATTATGTGGGAGAAAAGTATTTAGAGCAATAGGAAAAGCTAGAAAAATAGAAGAAAAATATGACGATATGTTTATGCAAGAAAAAGGTTATCGAAGAGAAGCTATTGTGTACCCTAAGAATATTTCAACAAGATACAAGAAAGAAGATGAAAAATTAACTATTTCATTTGAATTACCCAAAGGGTCATACGCAACGGTTTTACTTGAAAACCTTGCGAATAGAGAGTTAAGGTAAAACTATTACCTTATCCCCTGTAAAAAATTTATTTTTAATAGCAATAATTTTTTCACTCTCATCATAATTTAAATCATCAATACTTATGTTAGAAAAGCTCTTACTTAACTTAATAATATATCCTTGAGATTCAGCTGCATAAATAGCTGATTTAGAAGCTGCCAATGCATTAATTTTTGCAAATCTAAATTTCTTAGATGCTTGTTCTTCTAAGTTTTTAGAAAACTTAATCACTCTACCATCTAAAGTAGCAACATAAATAAAGTTACCATCAAGTGCTACATCTTTTACTTCATACTCTTTTGTAACTACGTTTTTAGAAGATATAGCAACGATATTATTTGCAGTAGCTGCAACTAAAGTCTCTCCATCATCCATAACACTTAAATAAATGATGTTGTTAAATTGTCCTCTTGGATCAACTGAGATTTTTTTTATAGCTTTGTTTGTTTCAAGTGAAACAATTACAATTTTACCATTCAAAGTAGGAAATAAAACTAAATTACCTAAGAAGAATGGATTTGTAGTTCTTGTGTCATTTGCTAAAGATAATGTTTCATATTCTCTAAAAAGTATGTTGTTGTTAGTATCTCTTAATTCTAAAGAGTTATCTGAGTTTATAATAGCTATTAGATTGTCTTTTGTAGATACAGCAACTGCTACATTTTTCAAGTTATACTCTTTTTGTCCAATATAAATTTTATCTTTTAAGTTTGTAGAAATTGCTTCATTATTTGAAGTTGTATTTAAAAAGTATGTATCTTCATTTAACGTAAATTCTGATTCGCCAAGCTTAGATATAAATTTTCCATTTTCTAAAGTAGCACCATCTCTGTTTATTGATTTAATATCAGAACTTAGAGATGCAGTTGATGTTTCCACATCATTTGTTTCTTCAGGACTGTAATATTTTTTAGTACTACAACCTGTAATCAAAAGAGTTGCTAAAATAAGAGTTGCTATTGATTTCATAAATTGACCTTCTATAGTTTTGCTTCAATATGGTGTAGTAATAATTGAGCTAATTGATTGGCTTGTGAATTTTCAGGAATAAGATTTAAAATAGATTTAGCTTCTTCATATTTAGCTTCTTTAGTTAATAGCATTGCTCTATTAAAAATAGCAAATTCTTTTAATAAAAATTTATTATTCATAGTTAGTTCATTTAACTTATTCACATCGCTTTTAGATATGGCTTCATTATAAAGCATAAGCTCTTTTAAATATGGAACTTCTATATTTTGAACATTGTTCTCTTTTGAAGCTTTTAAGTATATAGCAACTTCGTAAAGTTTAGCATCTAATACTTTTAGATCATTTAAAGCTGCTTCATTTTTGTAGTCTTTTAGGAATAAATTTAAAGCTTCATTTGCTGCAATTTTATTTTGTTCATCCATACTACTTTTATAACTCAAACCAACAATAGTTGAAACAACAATTACCGCAAACGCAATAATTAGAAATTTGAATTTTTTCCAAAATCTTTCAAGTTTTACTGTTCCTTCAAAGAACTTCTCTTCAGTTGATAATTCTTGTTTGATGTAGTCAACATTTTCTTTCATACTCATTGTATATAACCCTTTAATTAAGCATTTGTTTAATAGTTTTAATTGTTTGATATGTTACAGAAAATTAAATAAAATCTAACTTTTATAAACATTTTTGTATAATTTAGTCTTACAATTTTTAAAGGTTTTTAAGTATGAAAAAATTTATTACATTATCATTATTAACATTTACATTAATAGCAAATTTAAACGCAAATGAAGCACAAGAGCAAGAAGAACCAACTAGATTTGAGTCACTTTCAAAGCTTACAAAAGTTTTAGGCACAGTTGAAAAATACTATGTTGACGATATAAAACTAAATGAAATAGTAAATAAAGCACTAAAAGGCCTTATGCAAGAATTAGATGCACATTCAAGCTTTTTGGATATGAAATCTTCTAAAGAAATGAGCATTCAAACTAAAGGTGAATTTGGTGGCTTAGGTATTACTGTAGGTATGAGAGAAAAAGCTTTAACAGTTATTGCTCCAATTGATGGAACACCTGCTTATGAAGCTGGAGTTGAATCATCTGATATTATTTTAAAAATAGATGAAAAAGCTACATTAAATATGACATTAGATGAAGCTGTTTCACTTATGAGAGGTAAACCTGGAACTGATATTACTTTAACAGTAGTAAGAGAAGGTGAAACTAAACCATTAGCTATAAAAATCACTAGAGATATAATCAAAATACAATCTGTATTTGCTAAGAAAATTGAGAATGAAGATCTACTTTATATTAGAGTTTCAAGTTTTGATTCTAAAGTAGTTAGTGGTTTAGTAGAGTCTATTAACAATGCTGATTATGCAAAAGGTATTATTTTAGATTTAAGAAATAACCCAGGTGGTCTTTTATCTCAAGCAATTGGTGCAGTTGATGTATTTGTGGACGAGGGAGTTATTGTTTCTCAAAAAGGTAGAGAAGTTGAAGACGAAGAAAAGTTTAACGCAAACACTCAAAATACTTTAACAAAGTTACCAGTTGTAGTTTTAGTAAACGGTGGTTCTGCATCTGCTTCTGAAATTGTAAGTGGAGCTTTACAAGATCACAAACGAGCAGTTATAGTTGGAGAAAAAACTTTTGGTAAAGGTTCAGTTCAGGCTGTATTACCAATAAAAGAAGACAGAAGTGAAAATATTAAATTAACAATTGCTAAGTATTATTTACCAAGTGGAAGAACTATCCAGGCAACTGGAGTTACACCTGATATTATTGCCCATTCAGGGGAAGTAACAAAAGCAGATGATAATAGTTTCCAAATAAAAGAAGCAGATTTAAAAAAGCATCTTGAAGGTGAGTTAGAAAAAATAGGTGATAAACCTGAAGATGATGCTAAAGAAATAGAAAAAGCAGATGACAAAAAAACAGTAACTGCTGAAAATATTCAAAAAGATAATCAACTAAATACATCAATTAATATTTTAAAATCATTGATTATTATGAATAAATAGTTAAAACAAACACAAATCTACTTGGAGGAAATGAATGAATATTAGTGATATTGTATCACTTGGTCTATGGCCAGAGTCGAAAAAAACAACAACTCAAAAAGGTATTGATGAGTTAGAAAACTTAGGATATAACCTTTTTTATATTGGGAAAAATGCCGATTTATATACATGTCCTGGTAATGACCCTAAAGTTCTATTAGTAAGAAGTGATAGATGTTCTGTTTTTGATATTCCATTAAACTTAGAAATAGAAGGTAAGGGTGTATCTCAAACTACTATTTCAAATATGGGTGCAGCTTTTGCAAATGATATGGGAATTAGAACTGCAATATTAAATGAAAAAGTTGATCAATCACTTTCTATTGCTCCAAGATGTCAAATCATGGAATTATGTAAAGCTTTAGAAGCTGAAATTGATGGTGATATTGTTCAATTTGAGTTTATATTTAGAAATTATTTAACAGGTTCATTATTTGAAGCTTGTCAAAATGGAAATGACCCATATGGCTTAGAATTATCTTCAAGTTTACCACAATGGCATAAATTTGATGAAGCAATCTTCACACCTACAACTAAGGGTGTAAAAGATGTACCCTTAAATTCACAAAAAGTAAGAGAAAAATTCCCTGAGATTATTTCTAGTTTAGATAACTTATTTAAAAAGTTTACACAATTTGCTTTAGAAAATGGAATTATAGTAGTAGATACTAAATTTGAAGTTTTCGTAAACTCAAAAGATGAGTGGATTTTAGGTGATGAGGTATTAACTCCTGAAAGTTCAAGGTTTATTTCAAAAGAGAACTTTGATGCTAAAAACTATATATCTATGGATAAACAAATCCTTAGAAACTATGGAAAAGAACAAGACTGGAAAGGTAAATCAAAAGACTTAAAACCAGGTCAAAAACTTGAAGTTTTCGTTCCTCAAGAAATAAAAGATGAAATCTTAAATGGATATACAACTATCCAAAATAGTTTAAGCAAATAGATTTAGAATATAAAATAAGAGATTTTTAGATATAATCCCAAAAAATAACAACAAGAAAGGCCATAAATGAAAGCAATTGTTAATGTAGCGTTAAAACAAGGTGTATTAGATGATCAAGGTAAGGCAACTCACCACGCATTAGATACTCTAGGATTTAAAGAAGTTATCAAAGATGTAAGAATTGGTAAACAAATTATTTTAGAGTTAAACTCTACAAATGAAGAAGATGCGAAACTTGAAGTTACAAAAATGTGTGAAAAGTTATTAGCTAACACTGTAATTGAAGATTATCAAATTGAGATAGTAGGTTAATGATGAAAGTTTCAGTATTACAATTTCCAGGTACAAACTGTGAATATGATACAAGGTATGCTTTTGAAAAAATTGGTGCTACAGTAGAGATTTTATGGCATAAAGATAAAACTATTCCTGCAGATACTGATCTTTTAGTAATCCCTGGTGGATTTTCTTATGGAGATTACTTAAGAAGTGGAGCAATTGCTAGATTTGCTAATATTATGGATTCTGTTCAAGAATATGCAGCTAAGGGTGGAAAGATTTTAGGAATTTGTAATGGTTTTCAAATCTTATTAGAAGCTGGACTTTTACCTGGTGCTATGAAAAGAAATGATTCTTTACACTTTATTTCTAAGTTTCATAACTTAAAAATCATTAACAATGACAATGACTTTTTAGCATTATTAAAAAAAGATGATGTTGTTAATATTCCTGTTGCTCATCATGATGGTAACTATTTTATTGATGAAAATGGTTTAAAAGAGTTAGAAGCAAATAATCAAATATTAGTTAAATACTGTGATGAAAATGGAAATACAGAGAACTTAAATGGTTCTGTTTCAAATATTGCTGGTATTTGTAACAAAGAAAAAACTGTATTTGGTTTAATGCCACACCCTGAAAGAGCTATGGAAGATCTATTAGGTGGTAGTGATGGTGTTAATATGTTAAAAGGTTTCTTACAATAATACACTTATTTGTAGCATATAAAATGAAAAAAATATTATCTATTACACTTTTTTTGTCTATATTTTTTTCATTAAATCTATATGCTGCAAAAACTATATATCTATCTTATGAAAACGTTCCCGATAAAGTATATAAAAATCAAAGATTTTTAGTTGAAATAAAAGCTTTAGTGACATCTTCAAATTTTGATTATCTTACATTAACTCACACCGGTGGAAGAAATGTAGATGTTCTAGATGAAAAACTACAATGGGAAAAAATAGCAAATAATCAATTCAAAGCAAAAGTTTATTTTAAAGCATATGAAGGTAATTTCGTATTACCAAAATTTATCGTTACTAAAGTAAAAGGTTTTGAGATAATTGAAACAGTTGTTTTAGATAATGAAAAAATAGCTTATTCTGATATTGGAGTTGGAAATCAAAACTTTACTGGTGTTATAGCAAGTCAATTAAATTTAAGAGCTTATAAGACTAAACAATACAATAATAAAGAAGCCTTAACTTTAGTGGATATAGATGCTTCTAATTCTAACCTAGAGGATTTTAGGCTTGAAGGAATTTTAGAACAAGGTATATCAAAATTAAATGATGAAGATAGACCGCAACAAAATTTAGTTTACTATTTTGTAACTCCAGTATTTGAAAAGAAAGTAATATTTTCTTACTTTGATATTAATACAAAAAAATATGTAGATGTAACTATTCCATTAATTTTACAAAATGAATTAGTTAGTACTCAAACAGACTTAAATCCAAATGACTCTACATTTGAGAAATATAAAAAAATGGCAATAGCTATAGTTTTTGTGATATTCATATTCTTATCATATTTAAAAAGAAGAAAGATTTTCTATTTTATTACTATTGTTTTAGGAATAATTGCAATAATATATCTAACTCCATATAGAAATGGTATTATATTAAAAGATGCATATATTTACATTTTACCTACAAAAAATTCAACTATATTCTTCCAAACATCAAATGATCTGGAAGTTAATATTTTAGAAAAAAAAGGTAAATTTGTAAAAGTTATGGGTATTGATAAAAAGTTTATTGGATGGGTAAAGGAAGATAGTTTTGGAAAGAATTAGAGGAATAATTTTATTAATACAATTTTCAATTACAGTTGCCATAACTGTAGTTTTAATGTACACATTTAAAAACCATACTCATAAAGTCATTAAAGTATGGATGAAACTACAAATGTGGGCATTAGGTATAAAGCTTGAAACTCAAGGAACACTTGATGAATCATGTGATTTAGTTATTATGAATCATCAGTCACTCTTAGACATAATAGTTATGGAGTATATTCATAATAGAGATTTAGCATGGGTAGCTAAAAAAGAAATTAGTGATTTATTTTTCTTTGGACATATTATTAAAGCGCCACGAATGATTAGTATTGATAGGGAAAATAAAGCAGGACTTATTTCTTTGTTAAAAGAAGCTAGAGATAGACTTGATAAAGGAAGACCTATTGCTATGTTTCCTGAAGGAACAAGAAGTAATGGAAATGGTATGTTAAGCTTTAAGCCAGGTGCTAAAATGATTGCTAATAAATTTAACTTAAAAGTTCAACCTGTAATTATTTTAAATACATTAAATATAGTTGATTCAAAAAAATTAAAAGCAAAACCTGGAAGAGTTAGAGTTATTTATTTAGATGCAGTTCAAGCTGACAAAAAAACAGATTGGTACGAGCAAACTGAAGAAAAAATGAAAGAGACTTTTGCTAAATCTTTAGAAGAAGAAAACTCTTTAAAAAGTTCAAACAAATGATTTTAAGTACTCAAACTGTTCTAGCAATTGGTTTAGGTGGTGCTTTAGGTGCTATTGCAAGAGCTTATACTGTTCATGTATCAAATAAATACATACCTTTAGAATTACCTTTTGGAATTTTATTAGTAAATGTAATTGGATCATTTATAATAGGCTTATTATTTGCTTATTTTGCAACAGTTCCAACAAGTGACACTACAAAAGCTTTTTTGACTAC
>JBDNBT010000071.1:0-24168 GCA_039767755.1 Sulfurovum sp. | reverse complement strand
TAGATAAAAAAGCCATTCTTAATGTAGATGAAGATTATAATTACCAAAATTTTTCATATAGTTTTGAAAGCACAGATGGTAATAGTGAATATGCAATTGTTTGCAATGGATTAATTGATACATTGAAAGAAAGTGACTTTAAAGCTTTAAGTGTAAAACCTGCTAACTTAAAACAAAAACTTTTTACAAAAGCAATTTTAAGTAATATGTTTGATTTGCTAGTAATCGATGCAAAAGCGGGTTCTGGTAAAACTCTTATGTCAATTACAAGTGCAATAAGACTAATAGACTTAGGTTTTTATGATAAAATTGTATATGTAAGAAACTCAATTGAATCACTTGATAAGGGTGCTGATATAGGATATTTAGCTGGAAATGATGAGAAGTTTAGAATTTATAATATGGCTTTACAGGATACTTTAGAATTTATTGCAAAAAAACAACTAAAGAAAAGTGAAAATAAAGAAAATCAAGAGTCTATAAACTCTAAAATAGAAGAATTAGAATCAAAATATTGTATTCAAACTTTATGGCCTGGTGAAGCTAGGGGTAGAACACTATCAAATGCAATTGTTATAATGGATGAATGGCAAAATAGTAGTGAAAACACTACACAACTTATACTTTCAAGACTTGATGAATCATGTATGGCAATTGTAATAGGTTCAAATAGACAAATAGACAACTTATATTTAAATAAGTATAATAATGGTCTAACTACACTTCTAAAACAAACAAACAACGAACATCCAGAATTAAATATGTTCGCTATTGAATTAGATAAAGCAGTTAGAGGTAAGTTTGCCCAATTTACAGAAAGAATTTTTGAGAATAAAAAAGGACAATAAATACAAAATAGACTTATAAATGATACGATTTATAATCATATCGAGTATACAAAACTTGAAGAAAAAATCCTACAAACAAAAATATTAAATAGGCTACAGTTCGTTACACAAAATGCTCTAGCCTATTTTGCTTTTCCATCTATTACTACTAAAAGATTTATTCATAGTTTAGGAACTATGCACTTAGCTTCTTACATGTTTAAAAACTCACTTTTGAACGCAAACAAAGATGATAAAAATAGCTTTTTAAATGCTCTTAAAAAAGTTATCAAAACAATAATTACAGAAGAAAATCTAAACATAGATATAGATGACCTAAAATACTTTGATAATAAAGCACTATATCAATTTGCTGTCCAAACAAAAACAAAGAAACAAAGTAATACCTACACAGTAGTACTTCAAACTATAAGATTAGTGGGGCTGATGCATGATATAGGTCACTTACCTTTTTCACATCAAGCTGAGTATGCACTAAAAAAGACCTATACTAAACTAAAAGATAATAATAAGCAAAATCCCCAAGAAAAAGACTTTATTAAACTATATGAAAGTATCACTAATAACTCAAAATTAGTATTACATGAATCAATTGGTAAAGAACTTGTTAAACTTTTATTCGAAGTTGAGTTAAAAGAGATTTTAAATGATACTCAAGAAAAAGAGTTTATAAAACTTATAAAAATACTTGCAATAAATATATTGGAAGAAAACAATAACTATGGCTTTGATTTTAAAGTACTACATAAATTTATAGATAGTACGGTTGATGCAGATAGACTTGATTATATAAATAGAGATATGATTTCAAGTGGATATATTACAGGACCAAACGATCACATAAGAATAACTAAGCAGGCTGTTTTAGTAAAACAAAACAAAAACTTTGAACTTAGTTTTTTTGATTATAGTTTGATTGATATAGAACACATGCTTGAAATGAGATTTAACTTGTATAAAAAAGTAATCTTTAATGAAGGTATAGCAAAAAATGATGCCATTTTAGAAAACGTAATAAGTCAACTTTGTAAAGAATACTTTAAAACAGATACTATTAACAAATCAAGTTCTAGCATCTCAATGCTTTGGAGTTATCTAACTTATCAAAACTTAGATAAAAAGCTTGATACTATTTGCATGCTTGACGAAAATTGGATGATTACTCTTTTTAAAAATGAATACTTCAAGATAAAATACAAAGATAAAAAGACTTTAGAAGACAAAAAGAAACTATATAATTTTGAAGAGATATTATTTGGTAAAAAAAGATTTAAATCACCATGGAAAAACCTGAATGAATTTTATAAACTATTAGATTACTCTAAAGTTGAAAGATATAAATTTAGAGAAAGCTTTGGATACATTACAAAAGTTAAAGCAAAAGAGCTTGAAAAAAAATTAGAAAGTTTTGTTAAAAAATATGAAAATGAAAATAAAGGACAGTTTTTTTCTTATTCTATTGTTTCATTTAAATTAGGAATTGAAAAAGATTTTAAATTATTTGATGGTGATGGATTAATTTCAATTGATGAAATATCAACTGTTAGAAAAAGATTGAAAAAGTCACTATCAAATACTGTTCCATTTTATTTATATACTAATAAAAACTTCTTCACACAAGATATGAAGCTTGATTTAAAAGCTATATTAACAGACATATTTACGGATTAAAATGAAGTGTGCTTTAGGTAAAATATAGAATATTAAATAAAAGGTTTTAAATTGGATATAAGCTATTTAAGAGGTAAATATACTACTAGAAATTTAGAAGTTGATCAAATGGAAGAATGTCCATTTAAACAATTTGAATTATGGTTTAAAGACGCTTTAGATGCAGAACTTTGTGAGCCAAATGCATTTGCACTATCAACAGTTGGTAAAGATATGATGCCAAGTAGTAGAAACGTATTATTAAAAACTTTTGACTTAGACGGTTTTGTATTTTTTACAAATTACAAAAGTGATAAAGCAAATCATATTGATGAAAATCCACAAGCTGCAGCTTTATTTTCTTATCTTGAACTAGAAAGACAAATAAAAATTCAAGGTAAAATTGAAAAAATACCAACAACTCAATCATTAAAATACTTTTTATCAAGACCTAAAGGAAGCCAATTAGGTGCGTGGGTATCACATCAAAGTAGTATTATTAGTTCAAGATCTTTACTTGAACAAAAATTTGATGAAATAAAAAGAAAATTCTCAAACAACGAAATACCATTTCCTGATTTTTGGGGTGGATATGTAATCGTTCCAACAAAAATAGAATTTTGGCAAGGTGGAGACAATAGATTACACGATAGATTTTTATATGAATTACAAGATGATAATTCATGGACAATTAAAAGGCTAGCTCCATAGTATGATTTTAGGTAAGTGCCCATTTTGTGAAGGCGAAGTTTTAAGTATTAAAACAGTTGCCCAAGGAAAAAAAGTAAAACTTTATACTTGTGAAAATGCCAAAAAAGAGCATGATGATAGTGAACAATTTGTTTTTACAGCAGATTCAACTTGTACTTTTAGAGTATATTCAAATACATTTTTACGATGGAATAAGCGATCATTTGGTGAAAATGAAATGAGAACACTTTTAAATGATGGTCAAGTTACAATAAGACTTCATGGAAGAAAAGGTACAGGGGAGTATTTTAAATATGTCATCCCAAGTTTAGACTATGGTGTATCTATACTTTGGGATGAAGATGTGGAAGTTGAAAACTCACAAGGAGATGATTAGTCATCTCTTCTTGTAGTTTCTAATAAGTGGTATCCAAACTGAGTTTGAACTGGTCCATGTACTACATTGATAGCGTCATTAAATACAACCTTATCAAACTCAGGTACCATTTGACCTTGGAAAAAATTTCCTAAGTCTCCACCATTTGCTCCAGATGGACATTTTGAAAATTCTTTTGCTAAATCTTCAAATTTATCTCCGTTTGCAATTCTTTGTTTTAATTCATTACATTGTTCTTCTGTATCTACTAATAAGTGTCTAGCGTTTGCTGATTTTAATCCCATGTTTTTCCTTTTAAATTTTTTTGTATTGTAGCCTAAAGTTTATTATATCTGTAAAATTTACCTTTAATTTTAGTATCTTTTAAGGCATTTATTACAAAATCAATTTTTTCTTTTTTTATTGCTACATATGTTCTAAAGTTTTGAGAATCAATTATTCCAATATCTTCTTTATTAAGTCCAATACCTGCTGTTAATGCACCTATAACATCACCTTTTCTAAGTTTATGTTTTTTACCTGCATCTATAAATAATGTTCTAAATTCTGAATCTATTTTAAAATTAGTATCATCAACTATACTTTCAACATCTTCAAAATTAAGATCATCAAATTCATCTTTAATATCATCAACTTTATCTTCATCATAATCATAGAAATTTACAGCTATACCACCTTTACCTGCACGTGCAGTTCTACCAATTCTGTGAGTGTGTATCTTAACATCTTTTGCAAGTTCATAATTAATAACTAAATCAATATCATCAACATCAAGTCCCCTTGAAGCAACATCACTTGCAATTAATACAGGGTATGATTTACTTTTAAATAAAGCAAATACTTCATCCCTTTCTTTTTGATCTAGATCTGAGTGTAAAGTTAATACATCTACACCTAATTCATCTAAAAAGTCTGCAATAGCATCACACTCTATTTTCATATTTGCAAATATCAAAATTGACTGTGCTTTATTTTGAGTAATAATAGGTACTAATAAATTCTTTCTATTTTGTTTTTCACATTTATAAAAAGTTTGTTTTATTCTAGCTCTTTGTGATGCGATTTCTACAAAACTTGGGTTTGTTAAAATACTTGAAGCTAAGCTTTCAATATTATCTTCATAGGTAGCTGAAAAAAGCATAGACTGTCTTTGTTTAGGTAAAACATTTATGATCTCTAAAATATCATCATAAAATCCCATATCAAGCATTTTATCTGCTTCATCTAAAACAAGATTTTTAACATTTGATAAATCAATATTCTCTTCTTTAATATGTTTTAAAATTCTTCCAGCTGTACCTACTATTATATGTGCACCATGGAAAAGTGAAGCGGCTTGAGGTTTGAAAGGCATACCACCACATAAAGTTAAAACTTTAACATTGTGAGTGTGTCTTATGTAATCCCTAAGATTTGTAGCAATTTGATTTGCTAACTCTCTAGTTGGAGCTAAAATCAAAGTTTGAATTTTAAATTTCTTAACATCCAAACTCTCAACTAAAGGAATACTAAAAGCTAAAGTTTTCCCACTACCTGTATTTGCTTTTGCTATACAATCTTTACCTTCTAAAAGTATATCTACACTTTTTTCTTGAATTGGTGTTAAGTTCTCAAATCCTAAAGATTTTAAGTTGTCTTTGAAACCTTGTGATATGTTTATTTCATTAAATGTTTTTATAACGTTTTCCTAATTTCTCTTTTTATCTATTCTTTTAAACAAATATGAAACAGCTAGTAGTACAACAACTACGATTCCTAAGCCTACATATTTAAAGTCATCTGCTGTACTTAATATATATTCACCTGCTTTAAATGAAGCAAATCCAACAACTAATCCCCATATAATAGTGGCAAAAATGTTTAATATAGAGAATTTAAAGTATGAATACTTTGTTAATCCCATTGCAAGTGGTATGAGAGTTTTTATTCCATATATATACTTTTGAATGAATACTACTAAAGATCCATACTTTCTCATCATCACATGAGCTAAAGCTATTTTTCTTCCATAGTTTTTCATCATTCCTTTAGCATAAGCTTTATTACTTCTTGCAATAAAGAATAAAAACTGATCACCTAAAAAGTTTGCACATATAGCAACCATTATAGATATGTATAAGTTTAAATCACCTGCAAAAGATAACACTCCTGCTATAACTAAACCTACAAAACCACCACCAAATGAATATAAAAATAAAGCTACATAGCCCCATTCTCTAATAAAATCTTCCAATACTATCCCTTAATTCCAAAAAATTCCATTGACTCTATTACATCATCATCGTCCACATCAACGATTCCAGCTTCAATGTTTTCTTTAGCTTTTTCACAAATGAATTTTTTACACTTTTCTCTAACATCTTCAATATCATTAATTACAGCAAAACCGTTAAATTGAACTCCATTATCATAGAACATTAAAGCTCCACTACAATTATCTTCAATATACTCAGTAATATCTCTGTAAGATATTTCTAAAGGACTTGCATTCCAACCGATATCTTCCATCAAAGCATCTTCAAAAATCTCTACACCATCACTTTGATGATCATAGTATAAAAACTGATTTTTGTTTAATTCAATAATAGCATTCCAGTTGTGAACAGGATTTAATTCACAAATTGTACCCATAATATTTGGTTTATACTCATCAAAATTGTGTTTTGCTAAAGTATTTACATCTAAATATTGATTTTTAAAATTATCAAGCTTGGCTATTATAATTTTACTTTTATCTAAGTCCTCATTTACAAGTACTTCTCCACTGTTATCAACGATAACTTTAGATTCTTTTCCAATAGACATTAATGATGTTAAATCAAATTTTATTTTTAAATCTTTTATATTAATTTTTTCCAAAATAGTTTCCTAATATTTTATATTTGTAATGGCGTTATTATAATGTAAAGCAACTTTAATTGCATCCTCTAAGCTTACTTCTTCAAACTTAATTTTTTGTTTTGGTGCACATTGGGATAATTTAAAACAATCTATGCCTAATACAGTAGCAATTTTAGGATATCCACCTATTGTTTGCCTATTTTTTAGTAAAATTATAGGCATTCCATTTTTTGGTATTTGAACACTTCCAAAACTTATTCCCTCTGAAATAATTCCATCAATCTCACACTTTATTGGTATGGATGCATCTAATCTACAAGCCATTGTGTTAAAATCGTTATTAATAGTAAAAACTTCATTAAAAAACTTCTTTTTTTCTTCTGTTGAAAAATACTCATATTGGTATGATAAAACAACTCTTAAAGTTAGTATCTCTTGAGTATTTAAAGTTAAATATTCACCCTTATATTTTATATTAAAATTATCTTCATAAGATAAATAGTCTAAACTATCATCTTTTTTTAATTTTCTTCCCTCATATAACCCTAAGTGCTCTTTTAAAGATGAGCTAGCACTACCTAGTGTTTTTGTGATATTAAAGCCATGTTTTAAAGCTAAATAGACTTTTTTTCCAAAAGGAATATTTTTTATTTTAATAACTTGATTTTCTCTAATCTTAAGTGTTTTAAAACTTACTATTTTTTTATCATCTAAATAAATATCTTCTATATATCCACAAATTATGATTTTAGTATTTTTTAAAAACTTAGCTTCAAAACTCCCCATTGATATTTCTAACATAGATGAATTTTTGTCATTTCGTAAAAGTTTATTTGCTAATGAAAACAAAAACTCATCACTAGCCCCACTATTTGAGACTCCAGTGTGCATAAATCCTATTCTTCCTAAGTCTTGAATAGTGCTAAAAATAGGATTATTTAGTATTTTAAGACTCAAAATTTCCACCTTCATCTAAAAACTTTTCTTTTGAAATTGGATTAAATTTTACTTTATCATTAAAACTTATCAAAGAAAGATTTTCATAGTTCTTATTATAAATATCTTGATACGTACGCCCTATTATATTCCATCCACCTGGACTTTCTAAAGGATAAATTGCTGTTTGTCCATTTGCAAGTGCAAGAGAGTTTTTCGGTATCTTTTTCCTTGGATTATCAAGTCTAGGAGTTGCTATTTTTTTATCAACTATTCCTAAGTAAGCAAAAGCTGGTAAAAAACCAATTGTATAAACATCATAGATTTTTGCACTGTGTATAGAGATAATTTCTTTAATTGAAATATTATTTATTTTAGAAATTCTTTGCATATCATAGGCTACTTCTTCACCATAATATACATCTATTTGTAGTAACTTAGAATTTGATTTACTATTTGTTTTACTGTTAGAAAGGTCTTTTTTAATTTTTTCTATAAGTGTTTCATGATTTGTTTTAAACATATCAAAGCAAATATACAAAGAAGTGTATGAAGGTACTAATTCTATTATTTCATCTAAATCCAACTCTTTTAAAGTTAAAAAAGCATCTTTTACTTTTGTGTTTATTTCTTTATTTATTTCATTTCCAAAATAAACTATAAAAGAATCAACACCTGCAAATTTAAAATCCATATTAAGCAATAGAACTTTTTATTAATTTTGCAAAATCTAAGGCATTCTCATTATCACCATGAATACAAATAGTATCAACTTCTAAATATAGTTTTTTTCCACTTTCACTTAAAATATATCCATCATTTTTATAAGTATCTAATCTATTTTTAACTTCTGTATTATCATGTATTACAGAATTTTTTTCATTTCTTGATACTAAAAAACCTTCATCTGTGTAGTTTCTATCTGCAAATAATTCAAAAATAAGATCTATATTAAAAATTGAGGCTATGTTTTTATATGATTCATTTTTACTACTTGATAAAACCATTAACTTTATCTTCTTATCATAAGATGAAATAGCATCTAAAATAGCTTTAAATATATTTTCATCTTTCATCATATCATTGTATAAGGCACCATGAGGCTTAACATAAGATACTTTTGTATTGTGTACTTTACAAAAGGCACTTAAAGCCCCAATTTGGTATAAAACTAATGAGTATATTTCTTCATAACTACATATCATACTTCTTCTACCAAAACCTACCAAGTCTTGATATGATGGATGTGCACCAATTATTTTATTGTTTGAAGCTACTAGTTTTACACTTTTATTTATATTTAAACTGTCACTAGCGTGGAAACCACAAGCTAGATTTGCCATGTCAATATGAGGAATAATTTTTTCATCATTACCTATATTATATATTCCAAAACTCTCACCCATATCACAGTTTAAATAGACTTTCATACACTCACCTTTTTATTGTTAATCTAATTTTATCAAAATAGCCAACAAAAACTAATTTAAACTAATCTAATAAATATAAAACTTATAATATAATATTCAAAATAACAATTATAAGAATATACAATGAAAACTAAAAAAGTATTAGTGGGAATATTATTAACGTCAACTATGGCATATTCATTTGATTTGGGAAGTATCACAAAATCTGTTTTAGATACTGTAAACAAACCTTCAACTTCAACAAACGATAATCAAGTATCTAGTTTAGATAGTGCAACTGTCAACACAGGATTAAAAGAAGCATTAAAAGTAGGAGTAAACTATGCTGTCACAAACTTAAGCAAAGAAAATGGATATCTAAATAACAAAGATGTAAAGATACCATTACCAGAAAATTTAGCAAAAGTTGAAACAGTTATTAGAAGTGCCGGTGGAGATAAAATTGCAGATGATTTTATAAACTCGATGAATAAAGCAGCAAGTAAAGCTGCTTCAAAAACAGCAGAAGTTTTCATAAGTGCAATTGAAAAAATGAGTATTGATGATGCTAAAAAGATTTTAGCAGGAGATGATAAAGCTGCAACTATTTATTTTGAAGTTAGCACATCAGATTCTTTAAAAAACTTAATTAAACCAATTGTTCAAGAAACAATACAAGAAAACAACGTAGCAAAATACTATGATAAAGCAAATAGTTTTTATAAAAACAATGTAAAGTCTTATGTGGATTCAAGTTCTGTTATGGGCTATGCTAAAAACTTTGGTGTGGATTCATACTTACCTGGAAGTAGTGATGAAAGTATTGATGACTTTGTTACAAATAAAGCAATTACGGGTTTATTTACAATGATTGCTCAAAAAGAAAATGAAATCAGAAACTCAACAACAGCTAGAACAACTGATCTGTTAAAAAAAGTATTTAGTAAATAGTCTAGAACTATTTACTAGTATTGATATACATGGTATTTATTTTCTTTAGCTTTTTTTGCTTCTAAGTCTTTGTGTGTATTTATTGCTTTTTTCTTATATTCTTCATTAACTTGACCATTTATTTCATCTAAAATATATTTTATAACCCTAATATATACATAAGAGTTTAATTTAACTCCATCTTCATTTCTCATAAGGTTATCCATATTTATTGCATTTACAGCTTCACTAAATGTGTAAAATAATCTTTGATTTACATCTTCTAATCTAAAGGTATAACCATAAATAATCAATATATTTTCTTCAATAGTATTTGTATATTCATCATTAGATATTTGTTTATTAAAATCATTTATTGTTGAAGCATACTTTGATACTATTATTTTTTCATCAATTGACTCTGTTTTAAAGTTAAGAAAAAATTCTTTTATATTATTCACTATACTCATTTATGCTCCGTGGTATCATTTTGTATTATAAATGAAACAATAGCATATTTAATATAATTTATATTTTATAACCTATTAATAGACTTTATGAGAAAATTATTTTTAAAATATAAGTATAAAAGGAAAGTCATTACAATGGACATTTATGAACATTTTAAAAAAGATAAGATTATAGAGAATCTTTCTGTGTATGAATCATACCATCAAATTTCTCTTGGAAAATTAGCTCACTTAAGTAATGCAAAAGACTTCAACTCAGAGATAGATCTAACTCATGCATTAGGATCTATTTATGAGCTTATAAAAGATATACAAACTATAAAAAATAATGATAATATAAGCTTAGATTTTTTTGAAGAACTCCAAAAACAATCTTCAATGGATGCTCTACAATTCTTTGCAAATAAACATTTAGAACTTATTAAAAATGGTTTAATAGATATAGAAGAAACACTTAATACAATAAATGATAATGTATTTTTTGATACACAAATGAAGACTATACACTTAAAAAATATCGACTTTATAACCCAGAAATGGAATAAAGTAATCACAGAAGAACTAGCTTTACAAATCATAAATTCTTTAAATGAATTGGAAAATAAGAACTAAATAGTTTAAAAGTTTTAAAACTTGGGTACAATACGAAAAAAAGGAAATTTTTGAAAAAGACTTTTAAACTTCAAGTTGAAAACAAAAAAACTGACAGAGTAGTAGACTCTATAAAACACGAAATCAGAAAATACATCAAAAGAGAACAAAACAAACCTTTTCCAGAAGAAATGAACTATTGGTACTTTGAATGTAAATTTGCTAAAGATTCAGAAACACCAACTGGAATTCCATATTCTCAATTAATTAGAAGTGTAGACGAAGCTGCTGAAGCTAAATGTGAAACATTTTATTTAGAAATAGTATCAATTGCTAAAAAAAGAGAAAAAAAAGTTAGAGAAATTGTTCAAGAAGATAGTGAAAACACTACAACAGAAGACACTAACGAAACTACAATTGAGTCTGATAGCGAAGTTAAAGAAGACTAATAAATACTCCTAACACCTATTAAAAGGTGTTGGAATATCTATATCCTTATAATGCTTTAGCAGTAATTCTACTTAATCTTTGTGCAAAAGATACAGCATCTGTAATATCCATACCCTCAGATAATTTAGCTTGATCTAATAATACCCACGATACATCAGAAATCATATCATCATCAGCACAACCGTTTAATTTCTTTACGATCTCATGATCTGGATTAATTTCTAAAATTGGTGCAGTCTCAGGCATTTCTTGACCCATAGCTCTCATCATTTGAGCCATTTGTGCCATTTGTGCATCACCTGTGTCTTTAACTACACAAGAAGGAGATTCAGATAATCTATTAGTAACTTTTACATCACCTACAGCTTCACCTAAAATATCTTTGATTTTTTTAGTGATAGATTCAAATTTCTCTTCAACTTCTTTTTTCTCTTCTTCATTTTGCTCTACTTTTGGAGCTTCACAAGAAGTAATGTCTTTAAATTCCCATTCTTTATATGCACCATACATAGGAGTAACAATCTCATCAATTTCTTTGTCATCTAAGATTAATACTTCAATGTCATTTTTCTTGTAGCTTTCTAATAATGGAGAATTTCTTAATACTTTTTCATTTTCACCAACAATAAAGTAAATAGCTTTTTGCTCAGTATCAGCTGCATCTTTATACTTTTCTAAAGAAGTCATTTCACCAGCTTCTACTTTTGTAGACTTAAATCTAACAAGCTCTAAAAGAGTGTCTTTGTTTGTAAAGTCTTGGTATGCACCCTCTTTTAATGGTCTGTTGTATTGAGCAATAAACTCTTTATATTTTTCTTCATCTTTTGCTAATTTTTTGATTTCATTTAAAATCTTTTTAACAGAAGATTGTTTTATATTTGCTAAGATTCTATTTTCTTGTAAAATTTCTCTTGAAACATTTAAAGGTAAATCTTCAGAATCAATAATACCTCTTACAAATCTTAAGTAAGTTGGTAACAACTCTTTTTCATCATCTGTAATAAATACTCTTTTAACATAAAGCTTAACACCTGGTTGATAATCAGCTCTGTACATATCCATAGGAGCAGTTTTTGGAATATAGAATAAAGTTGTATATTCACTTACACCTTCTGCTTTTGTATGAATAGTAGCTAATGGATCTTGAGAATCATGAGAAATTGATTTGTAGAAATCATTGTACTCTTCTTTTTTTACTTTACTTTTTGGTTGCATCCATAAAGCAGTAGCTTCATTGATTTTTTCTCTTCTATCTTCGATAGTTTTCTTAGCTTCTTTACCAGCTTTTTTTTCATCTTCTGATAATTTTTCTTCAACTTCTTCTTTGTAGTTTAGGAAAATTGGATAAGCAATATGATTAGAATACTTTCCAATGATATTTTCAATTCTTGCTTTACTTGCAAATTCTTCTGCTTCTTCATCTTTTAATTTAATGTAAATAACAGTACCTGAAGTCTCTTTAGTACAAGGTGCTAAATCAAACTCACCTGTTCCATCACTTGACCATTTGTAAGCAACTTCTTCACCAGCTTTTTTAGAAATAACATCTACTTTAGAAGCAACCATAAATACAGAATAAAAACCAACACCAAATTGACCAATTAAATTTGAATCTTTTTTAGCATCACCTGTTAAGTTATCAATAAATGATTTTGTTCCTGATTTTGCAATAGTACCAATAGAAGCAATTAAATCTTCCTCATTCATACCAATACCATTATCAATAATAGTTAAAGACTTATCAGCTTCATCAAAAGTGATGTTAATTTCACCTTTCCAATCTGCATATGAATCTTTTAACTTTTCATCAGTTAATTTTAAATAGTTTAATTTATCGATAGCATCACTTGAGTTTGATACTAATTCTCTTATAAAAATCTCTTTATTTGAGTATAAAGAGTGTGTCATTAAATGTAATAATTGACCTACTTCTGTCTGAAATTGATGTTTTGCCATTCTAATTTCTCCTATAAATTTTTTTATTTTACAGTGAAATTTTAGCACAACTTTATAAAAGAAAGCTAAAGTTTTTTAAAAAATTAGCACTTTTTTATTTTGAGTGCTAATTACAGTAATAAAATGACACTAGTTACAGCGCTAAAAAGTTTTTAATTCCTGTAAAAACAATTTGAGCAGAAATACCTGCTAAAAATAAACCTGTAATTTTTGAGATGACTAAAAGCCCTTGTTTACCTATCACTTTTTCAAATATTGTTGAAGAATATAGCATAAAACCTATAACTAAAACAGCACAAACTAAAGCTAAACTACCCATAATCAAAGATGAAGTTTTATCAAAAGTAGCACCCATAACTAATAATATACCAATAGTTCCAGGGCCTATAGTAATAGGTATAGCTAAAGGAACAACTGCTAATTGACTAATATCTTTGTTAGTCATACTTGAGCTATCTTTACTTCCCTTTACTAACTCAATAGCTGTTAAAAATAGTAAAGCCCCTGCTCCTATTCTAAAAGCATCTAAAGTAATACCAAAAATAGAAAATATATGTTTACCAAAAAACAGTAAAATTAAACTAGCAGCTATAACAGATACAGTTACTTTTATAGCTAGTGCTTTTTTCTCTTTTACTGTTGCGTCGTTTGTAACTGTTAAAAAAACAGACAATACAAAGAAAGGTGTCATGATAAAAAACATTTTTAAAAATGTTGAGATAAAAACTTCCATAGTATTCCTAAAATTAGAATTTTTGTATATTTTAATTTTATCTGTTAAAATATGAAATGAATATTAATATGAAACAACTAGCTGTAGCTTTCACAGGACCATCAAATAGTGGTAAAACAACTTTGATAGTTAAACTATCTGAATACTTACAAAACAAAGGTTTTAAGGTATGTATTATAAAGCATGACCCAAAAGATAAAGCAACACTAGATAAAGAGGGAAAAGATAGCTATAAGTTTTCACAAACTAAAGCAGATGTGGCTGTAGTTTCACCAAAAAGAACTACAATTTTTAAGCAAGAAACCTCATCAATAGAAGATATAGCTTCTATATTTGATGAGTTTGATTACTTGTTAGTTGAAGGTTTAAAGACAATTGAGCTTCCAAGAATAGCAATCTTTAGAAACAAAATAGATCATGACTACATAAGTGTAAGTAATGCAATAGCACATGATGAAACTATAAAAAAAGATGATATTCCAACATCTTGTGAATCTTTGGATTTAAATAATATTGAAGAAATATCTTTATGGATAGAAAAAAACGCTATAAAATTAAAGTAGCTTTTTAATTAAAAAAGTCTACTTTCTCTTTTGAAAAAAACTTCCAGTTTATTGGAATAATCTTTACAAAATCATCTTTATTTATATGTGTTAAATTTTTATTTAAAATCATAAAACTATTACAGTTATTTAGAACACTTACCATTCCAGGTAATCTTTTTATTGAAGGAGTAAATACTCTACCATTATATGAACCTGGCACTAGAGTAGTTTTACCCTTTCTATTATTTAGTTCTTCACTTAACTTTGTTTCTATGTAATTATGATGCAAGTCTGTACTTCCTGATAGACTTTGAATAATAGAAGTACCAAATACTTCAAATATCAAAGCAGAAGCCAAAGGGTTCCCTGGTAAATTTAAAACATAAGTTGTACCTATCTTTCCAAAAACAGTTGGTTTACCTGGTTTTATATCTATTCCATTAAAGATAACTTCCATTCCAGATTTATCAAATGCCTCTTTAGTAAAATCAGCATCACCTACACTAACTCCACCTGTTGTTATTATAAAATCAGCATGCAAAGAGTTTGTTATTGTTTCTTGCAAAGACTCAACTGTATCCTTTGCCATACCTGTAAAAGTAGCCTCACAGCCTAGTTCTTTTACCCGTTGAAGAAGTGTTGGTGTGTTTGAATTATATACTTGATAGTCTTCTATTTTTTCATAATGAAGTTTTAACTCTTCACCACTTGTAAAAACAGATACTTTAGGTTTTCTATAAACTTTTATATGAGTAATACCTTGAGAGGCTAGAAGTGTGATAGTTGCAAAGTTGATTTCATCTCCTTTGCTTATAAGTAAATCATCTTTTAAAATATCTTCACCTATAAATCTTATGTGTTGATTATCTTTTATATTTTGTGGAAGTTTTACTCTACTTTGAGTATCTTCTACTGTTTCAATAATCTCAATAGGAACAACTGCTTGTACAGAAGTTGGAATTCTAGCCCCTGTCATTATTTTAATACATTGACCATCTTCTATTTTAGTTTGTTTATGTGAACCTGCATGGATTGAGTCTATAACATCTACAATCTTTGTAGTATCATTTAATCTTACACCATATCCATCCATTGCAGAGTTGTTATATGTAGGTAATGAATATTTCGCATATATATCTTGGGCACTAATTCTATTTCCACTATTTTCAATAGATACTATTTCAAATGAAACTTCTTTTATACTTCCTTGAATTAATCTAAGTGCTTCTTTTATACAAATTCCCATATATCAAACCTTCTATACTTTTAAATTATATTATTCTAACAAAAAAATTTAAATACTTCTTTGACAAAGTGTAAAATCTTCTTTTGTATTTATGTTTAAGAACTCATTGGTATCACTAAAGTTTATTTCTTTGTGTTTTGAGTTATTTATTAAATAGTTTATTTTGTGAATATCATCTTTTAAATATTTATCTATTTTTGAAACAAGTGATTTTGAAAATACCCCACATAAGTTGTGTCTATTGTTTTCATCTTTTGCTACAACTATTTCATAATCATTTTTTATGTAAGCATCTACTATTTTTTTTATAGTATTTACTTTTATTAGTGGTACATCTACAGTTAAAATAAATACTTGATTTTCTTTTATTTGATTTAAAATAGATGACAAAGCAATCATTGGTGAGTATTTATTGTTTTCATCAATTATTACTTTGCTTTTATCATCTAAAAAATCAAATTTATCTACCTTTGAAGATATATATACATTTTTAAATATCTTAGATAGTTTGTCATACTGAACTTGTGTCATTGATTTATTATTTAGCTTTAAAAGTGCCTTATCTTGTTCCATACGACTACTTTTTCCACCTGCTAAAACAACTGCACAAATATCTTTAAAAATCATAAATCAAGGCTTACTTTAACAGCTTCATTTACACATTTTCCATTAAATACATTTAAACCATTATTGATATGTGGATTATTTAAAGCATCTAAACCTTTATTTGCTATTTCAAGACCATAATTTAAAGTAATTGAAGTTAAAGCTAATGTTGAAGTTAAACTAACAGCACCTGGCATATTAGCTACACAATAGTGTATAACATCATTTACTACATAAGTTGGATTATCGTGATAAGTGATTTTACTTGTTTCAAAACATCCACCTTGATCTATAGCAACATCAACTATAACACTACCTTTTTTCATACTTTTTAAATCTTTTTTAGTTACTAGTTTTGGTGCACTTAAACCTGGAATTAAAACAGCACCTATAAGTACATCTGCTTTTTTAATTGATTCTTTTATATTGTTTGTAGTTGAAAAAAGTGTAGTAACTTTTGATGCAAAGATATCATCAAATCTTTCTAAAGTTTTGGCATTTTTTTCTATAACAGTTACATTTGCACCTAACCCAACTGCCATTTTACATGCGTTCATACCAACAGCACCACCACCAAAGATAACTACTTCACCTCTTTTTGTTCCTGTAACTCCACCTAATAAAACACCTCTACCACCCATAGGTTTTTCTAAGTATTTAGCTGCTTCTTGAACTGCAATTCTACCTGCAATTTCACTCATAGGTTTCAAGCATGGAAGTGCTCCGTCGTTGTCTGTAATAGTTTCATAAGCTATTGCCGTTACTTTATTTTTCATAAGCTCTAAAGTCAATTCTTTATTTGCAGCTAAGTGTAAATAAGTAAAAAGTATCAAATCTTTTTTAAAATATTTGTACTCTTCTTGTAATGGTTCTTTAACTTTAACTATCATATCAGCTTTTTGCCAAACCTTTGAAGCTTTGTTTATGATTTTTGCTCCAGCTTTTTCATAATCTTTATTTGAAAAACCACTTCCAACTCCAGCATCTAACTCAACTAAAACTTCATGTTTATTTTTTATATATTCTTTTACACAGCTTGGAGTTAAACCAACTCTGTATTCGTGTTTTTTTATTTCTTTAATTAATCCTACTACCATAATAAAACTCCTATAAATAAAATAATTTTCTACAAGTATTCATTATAATACTTATTAAATAAAAAGTATAAAAAAGATAGACTTTCAGTAGAAAAAATAAGGATATTTTATGAGTGAACAAGACTTTTTAAATGATGTTTCAAAGATATATGAATATTTAGAAAATGATAAAAATGAAATAAATAAACTAATTACAGCATTAGAAGACAAGGACTTTGATAGTTTAGAAATAATCAAAGATTTTGCAAAAAAATTAGACTTAGAATTAAATGATAACTTATATTTAGTACTAATAACAAGATTAGTAAATTTAAGAGATGATACTTTAGTTCAAGTACTTAAAAAACTTGATAAAAGTGAAAATGAAATCATGGATTTACAAGAAAAAGCTTATGATTTTGTAAGAAAATTTCATGAAAACAAACACAAAAATTTATTGAATTACATAGATGAAAATAACCTTTTAACACCATTTTATAAAGCCGTTTTTGAAGGTGTATATAATGTAGGACTTCAAATGTCAAAGTGGCAAACTTCATGGACTAGTCACATAATAAATGGAATAAATAAAGAACTAGTAGCTAAGTTTGATGGCAATGATGAAAAAGTGATGCAATACCTTGAAGATGAAAAACTTCTTGACTTAGGGCATGGTGGTGAAATAGCAGATAGATGTTACTCAGCTTTAGTAAAAGATGGAAGTAAATACAAATCTCAAGCATATATCAAAGCCTTTAAAAAAGAAACAACAGCAGTGATTGATGCACTTGAAGAGTTTGCAGATACACTAATAGAACTTGAAGATGAAATCTATAATCAAAAATGGGAATATGTACTATATGTACAGTCTTTAATAAAAGCATTTAGTGAAGATAAAACAAACGAATTAGTAGCAAGATGGGCCGATGTAGATAGATCATGGATGAAAATGACTACACCAATTCAAATAGGACATCCATTAGAATACTATGAAGATCACTTTAGAAAAGCTGTTGCTTTAGAATGGGATATTAGACTTACAAATCCAAAGTTCGCTAAAAATGAAAAAAGAGTAAACAAAATAAAATCAGCCTTCGAAAAAATATATAAACAAAACATAGGTGAAACTAAAGCATATGATGAAATCTATGAATTTTCATACAAATCACTTGATAAAGTTCAACTATATTTAGGAAGACCAGCTTTATATTTTGGAGCAGAATTTCAAGGATTATTTTCAGCACAAGTAGTACCAAATGACGAAATAGTTTCAAAAGAAGAAGGTAAAAAAATCTTTGCCTTTTCAGATGAAATACTGCAAATAAGTAGAGCAAAACCATTTTTAAAACTATCAAAAGAAATCTTTGGTCAAGAGTTATTAACAAAAGATAGAACTTTCCTTTACAATGAAACTGCAGATTGGCATCAAGTATATGATATAAGTACAATTGGTCATGAATTTGGACATATTTTATGGTGTGATGAAGACACAGAAGCTATTATGAATAAAACAGGAAATTTTAAAAATATAGAAGAATTTAAAGCAACTACAGGTGGGCTAATATCATTTTTCTTAGATGAAACAAATGAAGAATCTCACTTAAAAGAACAAGTTATTACAGATCTTGTTAAAAGAGCCGTTGGATTAATAGGATGGATGGAAGTTGATGAAGTACAGCCATATTATTGTGAAGGTTTAATTCACCTGAACGCCCTATTTGAAACAAATACAATAGCCTTTAATAATACAAATAATACTTTAGATATCAAAATAAATGATGAGCAATACGAGTTTTTAAAAAAATGGTACATTACTCACTATACAAAACTTGCAAAACACTATTTAGATAAAAAAGATGCAACTTTATACCTAAATGACTATGCTACAAAAAAAGAAAAATACTTCATGCCAAATGATGAGAAAATAAAATCATTTGTTAATTATTACTTCAAAAGATACCAAGAAATTGGACAAAAATTAGACACAGAAGATAAGAAATCTAACTATATTAAATAAATAGGATAGATCTTATCCTATTTATATATTATCTTAATATTTCATATAGTATTATTTTAACAATTATCAATAAATTTTAAAAAAGGTAAATAATGAATTTTTCAATAACTCAAGGACAAGTGGGAGTTAGACCTCCTGTAACTAAACCAGACCCAAGATTTTTAACAGCTATTGGTGAAGAAGGAATGAGAAAACTTGTATCAGATCACTATGACTTATTAGCTCAAAGTGATATTCAAGGTTTATTTCCACCTACACCAAAAGGTTTAGAAATGGCAAAACAACACTCAGCAGACTTCTTTATTCAAATTTGTGGTGGACATGCATATTTCAATGAAAATAGAGGTGCACCAATGATGGCTGCTAGACACTCACCATTTAAAATCAATCAAAATGCTAGAAGAATTTGGCTTGAATCATATATTCTTGTATTAAAAGATTTAGAAGTGGATGAAGGATTAAAACAATCGTTTTGGAATTATCTTGATATATTTAGTATTTGGATGATGAATACGGTTGAGGATTAGTGTATAAAAGAAGAGTATTTCTACTCTTCTTCTTGAATATAAATTCCCTTACCTTTTTCAGATACGATTTTAAAGTAAGGTAACTTACCTTTTAATCTGTGAATTAACTGTCTTCTTGATAAATCAGAATTTTTACTATTTTCCCAGAATGTGTCATTTATTAAATCATATTCTAAAACTTTGTTTTGTCTGTTTAATAGTAAAGATAATAATATTGATTCATTTTTTGTAAGAATTATTTCTTCATCATTATCATCAAAAATTATATTTTTAGCAAAATCATATTTATATTGTTCATTAACTTGAACTAGTTTCTTCTTGTTTAAAATTTCATATTTTTCTACTGCAATTTTAATTAAAGTGTCAATCTCATCAATTCTGATAGGCTTAATTAAATAACCAATCATTTTAACAATATTAGCAGCTCTTTTAATTTTCTCTTCATCATTAAATGCACTTGTAAATATAACTGGTACATTGTAAATACCTTGTAAAACTTTACAAGCCTCGATACCATCAATTTTACCTTGAATTTTAATGTCTGAAATTACAACGTCAATTGTATTATTCAAAGCAATATCATAGGCTTCTTTTGCTGTAGCTGCAATTCCAACTATTGTGTATCCTAAGTTTTCTAAAATCGCTGAAAAATTTTTAGAAATTAATTCTTCATCTTCTATTAAAAGAATTTTTATACTATTATCCAAATTTTTTCCTTAAATAAATTATATAACTTAGTTTATCACAAGAGACTTTAAATTTAAATTACAAACGTTATATTTACTTAGAATAAATTATTCCTGGCTTATCAGCCGTACCAATATAATCTTTTTTTGTTTCTTCATAAGCTATATTATATAAGTATGAAAAGAAACCTCCAACAATCAAAATCAAAATAATAACAGCTCTAACTGTTTTCTTTTTACTTTGTGATTCATTACCATTATAATCTTCTATTTTATTTAAAGTTGGTTCATTGTCATCAATTGTGCTCATTATGTTCTCCTAATATTTTATAAGTAAATGTAATAAAAACTTATATTATATAACATAAGTTAATATTATATTAATGATACCATTAATTGGTTTACAGTAATAGCAATTTCTTTTATATCCTTATTTTCTTTTGTCATAAAACTATCTAAATAATCTCTCACTTTATGAAACTTTTCCTTCTCATTAGCCACATAATTAGTGAATGCAAGCTCAGGCTCTTCATTTATTCTTTGAAAGTATAATATTTTTTTGGTGTAATATATAACAATAAAATCTATGAATTGAAGAACTTGATTTCTAAGTGTTAAATCACTTTTTGAAGAAATTTCTATTTTGTTTAATGACAATAAAATTTCTAATATATCAAACTCATGTATTAATGAATAAAAAATAATTAATACGTCTTTAAATGTATGATGAGTTTCCTCTTTTACAACAATAGCAGGGACAGCAAATCTTAAATAATCAATAACAGTATAGAACTGATTAAATTCATCATCACCTTCTATAATAACTTTTATATTATCTTGATGGATTTTAGATAATTGTGTGAACATCTCATCTTTATGTTCTAATATGTGATTAGCATCAACTTGACCTTCTTTTAGATACTTAATCATCCATTTTGTAGTTGTAAAAAGCGTATATTCTAATTTATTAATTAAACTATATTGTTCTTCAACATCCATCTTATAATCTTGACATCTAATTTTTTCTTTTATTTCTTGAGTGCCAAATAATTGTTTTGCAATTAGATAAGATTTTATTTTTAATAAAAATTTCTCAGTACCCAATTTTTCAAAATCAGATATAAATGTGCTACCTTGGTAATTGATTAGAATATCTGCAATCATAGTAGCAATGATTTCTCTTTTTAATGGGTGATGTAATATTTCATTTTCATATACTCCAACAAAAGATTTAGGAAAGTATCTAAATAAATACTGTACAAAAAATGATTCATCAATCATATTTGATTCTAATAAAATCTTTTTAATTAAAATTTTACTATACGAAATAAGTGAAGATAAAACAGGTCTTACGATAACACCATTAATATCAGTTATATCTTGAATATTTTCATTTTTTGGGATATAAAAGTCTTTTCTATTAAAAGTTTCAATATTTCTTTCTAAAACTTCAATTGTTTTTTTGAAACTATTAATTTGTTTTTTTGATAAATTTTCATCAAATGATATTACTAAAGCTTGATCATAATTGTTTTGTAAAACTTTTGAAACAACTTGCTCACTTAAAGATTGTAAAGTTTCACTTGCTTGTTGAATAGTTAATATTCCTTTTTCCACTAACATATAAAGTAGAATCTTTAAGTTTACTTCATGATCAGATGTATTAACTCCTGCTGCATTATCAATTGCATCTTGATTGATTCTTCCACCATTTAAAGAATATTCAATTCTAGCTTTTTGAGTAAAACCTAAGTTTCCACCCTCACAAACTATTTTTGCTCTTAATTCACTAGCATCAACCCTAACAGCTTCATTTTGTTTGTCACCTAAATCTAAGTTGTTTTCATCAGTTCCTTTTACGTATGTACCAACTCCACCATTAAATAATAAATCAACATCTAGAGTTAAAAGCATTTTACAAAGCTCTTCACCTGATACTACTTTCTTTGTTGTGCTTAAAAGTTTTTTCATTTCAGCACTTAAAGTGATCTCTTTATCATTTCTTGAAAATATTCCACCACCTTTTGATATTAAGCTTGTATCATAATTTTTCCATCCACCGTTATTTGATTCAAATAATCTTTTTCTTTCTGCATATGATACATCTAAATCAGGATTAGGATCAACAAAAATATCCTTGTGAGAAATTGCTCCCACTAATTTAAATTTAGATGATTCAATCATTCCATTTCCAAAAACATCTCCACTCATAGAACCAATTCCAACTACACTAACTTCTTGAGTATAAAAATCAATTCCAGATTCAATAAAGAATCTTTTTGAAGACATTAGTGAACCACGTGCTGTAATACCTAAGTCTTTATGACCATAACCATTACTTCCACCACTTGCAAAAGCATCTTTTAACCAATATCCCCTATCAACAGAGATTTGATTAGCCACATCACTCATAGCAGCAGTTCCCTTATCAGCAGCAACTACAAAATAAGGATCTTCACCATCATAGGCTACTATTCTTTCATCTGTATGTATTTTGTTATCAACTAAATTATCTACAAGATCTAGATTTCCATTAATAAACATTGAATAAACTTCTTTAAAATAATTCTTAGTAACTAAAGATTGGTCTTTGTTTATTACAAATCCGCCTTTTGAACCATCAGGAATAATAATAGAGTTTTTACCCTCTTGGGTTATCATAAGTGATTTAACTTCTTGTCTGTAATCATCGTGTCTATCAGACCATCTTAATCCACCTCTAGAAACCTTTGTCATTCTTAAGTGAACACCATAAAAATCAGTGTGAAATATGAAGTTCTCTATATTTGGTTGTAACCCTTTTAAATCTTTACCAAAACAATTAGTATCTATTTTAAATGATATAACTTCATTGTCAAAAAAGAAATTTGTTCTTAATAGTGACTTTAAAAATAGCAATGTAAAATTCAAAATTTTATCATCTAAAATCTGAGGAATTTTTTTAATCTCTTCTCTTATTTTAGTCTCTATTGACTCTAATTTTGTTTCTCTTTTTCCTTTTAAGCAAGGATCAAATTTAACTATAAAATACTTTATAAATAGAGCAGTTAAGTGATGATGACTTGTAAAAGTATTTAAAATAGCAGATGAATTTACTATTAATACAGCTTGATCTAAGTATTCAATAAATGCTCTTATTAAAAGTATTCTTCTATAATCAAAATTTTGCTCATATACTAAAGAAAAGGCTTTAGAATGGACAACTTCATTGTTTTTTAAACATCTTGAAACTATATTTTCAATATTTTCTTTAGCTATTTCAATTTTACAATCATCTTCAAGAGATAAATTAAACCTTGAAATATAAATTAAATTGTTTTCACTTTTTACATTAAAAGTTACTTCATCTTTTATGACAAAACCTATATTATGTAAAAGTGGTGTTATGTGTGATAAGTATAATTGTTCTTTTGAAAAAATTTTTATATATTTTTCACCATTTGTTTCTAAAATTTTTGTAACTATATCTTCGTTTAAAACTTGTGTGAATAACTCATTATCAATCGCAAGATCGTCCTGAGTAAGTAATTGTGAACATATTGCTTCAATATTTGATGCAGCCAT
>JBDNBT010000070.1:0-3932 GCA_039767755.1 Sulfurovum sp. | reverse complement strand
ATGATTTTTTTATAAATTCCTTTAATTGGTTAAGTTGATTTTCATTGAAAATGGTAATTCCATTTTCCATAAGTAGCTTAGCAGTTAGTCCAGGCTTATTGATTAGTGTTTTTGTAAATGTTCCATCATAAGTTTCTATATTTCCACATGAAGGAGACTTTGCTTTTAATAAAGCAACTTTAATATCTTCATTTAAGCATAAATCTAAAGTTTTTTTTGCACCTAATAAAAAATTTATAGTTACATCTTCTTGTTTTTCATTTGTAACTTTAAAAGGTTTTTCAAAACTAGTAATTTGAGCAGGAATTCTTGGAACAGTTAATCCACCTTCAACTTCAGGGCAAAAAGAATAGATTTCATTTTCACACATCAAGTCCATAAATATTTCTTTTTCACTAAATCTTAATTTGTTGTTATAAGCAATTGATGAATTATCTCCATCAAATCTTACATCTTCACCCAAAAGACAAGAAGAAACCAGTATTTTCATTAAACTTCTTCTCTTTTTCTATCTAAATGTTCTTCTTTAAAGAAAGTAGGTAATTGAATATTACTGAAAGCCGCTTTCATAGAAACAAATATTTGAGGATTTTCTTCTTCAAGTTTAGCAAGTAATTCTTTTGTAGACTGTCTTGCATGAGGCATTTTCACATCAAATCTTAATCCAGGACATGCTTCATCACCTATTACTCTAATTTCGTTTTTATCTGCAAATACTCTTAGTTGTCTTTCTCTACAAAATAATAGTGGTCTAATTACTTCTAATCCATTTTCAGCAACATAGATAGGAGGCATAGTTCTCATAGTTCCATTATAAAAAAAGTTCATAAAAAATGATTCCATTGCATCATCTAAGTGATGTCCTAGGGCAACTTTGTTATATCCTTGCTCTAGTGCAGTTGAGTATAAATACCCTCTTCTCATTCTTGAAAAAAATGAACAAAATGATGAGTTCTTTCTGATTTTTTCACCAGCTAATTCAAAAATCTGAGTATCTACTATTTCATGCTCTATTCCATGTTCTGCACAGTGCTTTGATAAAAACTCCACTTGCTCACCCATTCCATACGTAACAGTTACTGCTTTAAATTCAAAATCATATGGAGCTACTCTTTTTAAATGATTTAATGAGTGTAAAAGAGTTAAAGAATCTTTACCACCTGAGAATCCAACTAATACTTTGTCACCTTCTTTTACAAGTCCGTAATGGGCATTAGTTCTACCAACTGTACTTGAAATTTTTTTACTTAACTCAATCAATTTATTTACCTTGCTAAAATTTATCGCGAATTATATCAAAAAAACTCTTCAACAAAATAAATAATAATTAGTATTTTTACTATACTTTTATTTAGTTTAAATATAATTGCAATTAGAAATATGAATAAAACTATAAAAACTTTAGTTAGTAACTTTAAACTATCTATTTAAGGATAAGCTATAAGAATCACAGTATCAATAAATGAATTGAGAATCCTTCAAGAACTTTGTAAAGAACACGGACAAGCCGAACTATTTAAAAGATTACATCATGAAGAAGAAAAATATAAAAGTAGTTTAACTGTAAAAAAAAGTAAAGCTACTGTAAAAGCTACAAAAGTTAGACAAGAACAAGCTAAAATAAAAATAGAAACTGCTGTAAACTTAATGAGAATGTTTAATAAAAGAATTACAGTTTATGCGGTTGCTAAAGAAGCTGAAGTTAGTTATAACACAGCGAATAAATACAAAGACTTTATTTTAAAAAATGCCTAAAAATTATAAGGACAGAGCAATATGAGAAATTTTATAAATTTTAAAGAATCACAAGAAATTATTAATAATATCCAAGTAAATAAATCATCACAAAAGAAATTTATAAGTGATGCTGTTGGTTTTGTACTAGCTAAAGATATTGTTGCAGATCATAATAGCCCTGAGTTTCCAACTTCTGGTATGGATGGTTATGCTATCAAACATGAAGACTTAAAAAATGGAAAAATTAAAATTATTGATAAAAATCCAGCTGGTAGTGTTGTAGAAAGTGTAGTTACAGAAGGTACATGTATAAAAACATTTACAGGTTCACTTATGCCAAAAGGTAGTGATACTTTAATTCCAATTGAAAATGTGGATGTTATTAATGATGAAATTATAATTACAAAAGAAGTACCATGTGGCTTTGCAAAAAGAGACATTGGTGAAAACTACGCAAAAGATGAAGTTTTAATTAAAGCTGGTACTACTATTTCATTTGCTGAAATTGGAGTTATGGCATCATTAAATATTGTTCAATGTGATGTGTATGTAAAACCTTTGGTTGCAGTTGCTAGTACAGGAAGTGAAATACTTGATTTAGGTGAAACTCAAACAAATGATGCACAAATAAGAAGTTCAAATCACTTAACAGTTGAAGCTTTAGCAAAAATCAATGGAGCAGATGTTATACAGCTAGGTTGTGTAAAAGATGATATAAATTCAATAACAGATATGTTTAATGAAGCTCTTAGTAAAGCAGATATTGTTGTAACAACAGGTGGAGTTAGTGTTGGTGATTATGATTTTGTGCAAGATGTTATAAAAGACAAACTAAAATGTGAAGTTTTATTTCATGGGGTTACCATAAAACCTGGTATGCATATACTTGTAGCAAAAAAAGATGAAAAAATCATAATTGCCCTTCCAGGTTTTGCATATTCTTCAACTGTGTGTGCTATTTTATATCTTTTACCTTTAGTTTATAAATATAAAGGTTCAAATGAAAAACTTCCAATAGTTAAAGCAAAAATTCATCAAAACCTTCCAATGAAAATGAAAAAGACTATTTTTACAGCTTGTAATGTTTATTATGAAAATGGTGAATATAATATAAACTTTGAAGGTAAAAAACAAGGAACTAGTGCTATTTTAACTAATCTTCTTCATTCACCAGCTCTATTAATACAAGATGAAAATAGCTCTGATATAAAAAATGGAGATTATGTAGATATTGTTTTACTAAATGATATAAAATGATTAACTCTAAAACTATGTTTTATATATTCATAGTATTTGCTATGATATTTTGGGGTGCATCATGGGTAAATGTAAAGTTTTTAAGTTCATATGTAAATGAATATGAACTTATAATCTTACGTATGGGTATATCTTTTATATGTATGCTTCCAATTATCTTTTTTTTAAGACATAAAATTAGTATAGATTTTAAAACTATTTTTTTGGTCTTATTAGCATCTATTTCTTTAGTATCATACTCAATAGTATTTTTTCTAGGTGTTGATCATGGTACAGCTGGGTTTGGTGGTGCTTTAGTAACTACTTTAATACCAATAAATACCTTTTTAATTCTTGCAGTTTTAAATAAAAAATCAATAAGTATAAAACATTCACTAGCCCTTGCTTTAGGTGCTTTTGGAGTTTTAACTATGTTAAATATTTGGTCTTTTGATATAAATGAAATCTTTTCAATTGAAAATATTTACTTTTTATTAGCATCTATTTTTTGGCCTATTCTTACAATAGTGAGTTCAAAAAATACTAGAACTTCTCCACTTGTGTTTACTTTTTATGTTTATATTTTAAGTAGTATCTTCATATCTTTGTTTTATGTTGATTTAGGTGTACTTTCACAAGAAATATTTACTTTTGATTATGTGTTTTGGTTAAATTTATTTGTTATAACTATACTTGCAACGGTTTTTGCATCTACAATTTACTTTATTGGTATAAATAAGTTAGGTACAAATGAAGTGAGTTCATTTGTGTTTTTAGTACCTTCATCTGCTTTGATTTTATCAGCTATATTTTTAGATGAAAAAATAACCTTCACTACTATATTTGGAATGATTTGTACTATAATAGCAATTTACATTCTAAATAATCTAAGCCTTTTTAAACTTTTTAGGAAGTAGATAATACATCATCATAGCAAGCATTATTAAACTTGCTATGTT
>JBDNBT010000069.1:0-14471 GCA_039767755.1 Sulfurovum sp. | reverse complement strand
GGCACAAACTTTAAATGGTTCAATTGATGGAAAGATTAGTTCTATGATGAGTCAATTGTATGTACATAGTTTAAGAGATAAAATAGACCTACTAATGATTGGTGGAAATACAGTAAGAATTGATAAGCCAACTTTAGATTCAAGGTATGTATTAGGAAATAATCCTGATGTTTTAATATATTCAAAAAAGAAAATATTTGATGATAAAATCCCATTGTTTAATGTACCTAATAGAAAAGTTACCATATCAAATGACTTGTTTAAACTTTTGGATTATAAGTTTGTTATGGTTGAGGGTACATACAGCCTCTTAAAAGAGCTTAAAAACAAAATAAACTATGTATTACTAGTAGTTAGTCCTAAAATAAGAAAAGGTTTAAATAGCCAACTAGAAGAGCTTGATTTAGATTTTGAAATTGTACACGAAAATTATGTGGGTGAAGATAAGTTAGTATTTTTAAAGTTTAGTTAGATTTTATTAAGTTAAAGAAAAAAAGTTAAGTAGAAAATCTACTTAACTTTTTCAATGTATTCACCAGTTCTAGTGTCGCATCTTATTACGTCACCTTCAACTAAGTGGAATGGAATTTGTACAACAGCACCTGATTCTAAAGTAGCAGGTTTTCTACCACCTTGAGAATCACCTTTAAAGTTTGGTGGTGTTTCTGAGATAGTTAATTCAACTACCATAGGCGGCTCAACAGTAATAGCTTTACCATTAAAGAACATCATATCAACATTCATACCATCTAAAATCCAGTTTGCTACATCTCCAACTTGATCATAAGTTAAACCAATTTGCTCATATGTAGTAGTATCCATAAATTGTAATAGTTCACCATCATCATATAAGTATTGCATTTGCTTTTGTTCTAAATTAGGAGTTTCACATTTATCACCTGCATGGAAAGTTTTTTCAATAACTTTACCATTTAAAAATGATTTAATTTTACATCTTACAAATGCTGCACCTTTACCAGGTTTTACATGTTGATATTCTGTAATTTTGTATGGAATACCATCGATCTCAATTTTAAGACCTTTTTTTAATTCATTCATTCCAATTGCCATGTTATCTCCTAAATTTCTGCATAAGAAACAGATATAGCTGCTTCAATATTTTCTAATTCATTTAAAATACTAGAGTTGATGTTTTCATCAACTAAAATAACTGCTAATGCTTTGTTATCTTTACCTCTTGCAAGTCTGAAATCTGAAATATTGATATTGTTGTTAGATAAAGTTTTACCAACTTCACCAATTACACCTGGAACATCTTTATTTCTCATTATTACCATTTTACCTTGAGGTTCAATATCTAAATTAAATCCATTAATTTCTACTATTCTTTGTACATCTTCATTGAAAACTGTACCTGAAATCGTACTTACACCATGTGATGTAGTTAACTTCACAGAAACTTTATTTTGATATCCACTATGACTTGAAAAAGACGAAGTAGTAATATCAATATTTTTTTCTGTTGCAATAAAATTAGCATTTACATAATTGATTTCATCTCCATTATTAACAGCTAGAGCTCCAACTGTTGCAAATGTTTGTAATGATTCTAAGTACTCACCAATTTCACCTTCAGCGGCAATATTTATTGATCTAATTTCAGTTTTATCACTTTGAGCAATTAAGAAAGCCATTTTTTGAGTTAATTCAATATATGGCTTAACAAATGATGGAATTTTACTCTCATCAATTGGTAAGTTAAGTGCGTTTGGATAAGAAATACCTCTTGCAGACTCAATAGCATTTTGTGCAGCTTGTACAGCAATTTTCTTTTGAGATTCTCTAGTATTAGCCCCTAGGTGAGCCGTAACTGTAACATTTGGTAGATCTAATAATGGATGATCTGTAGCTGGCTCTTTGATGAATACATCAATACCAGCCATTTTGATTTTTCCAGATTTAAGGTTGTTATATAATGCATCTTCATTATATAATCCACCTCTAGCACAGTTAATTAAAACTACACCATCTTTCATTTTAGCTATTTCTTCTTCTCCAATCATATTGATTGTTTCTTTATTTTTTGGAGTATGAATTGTGATAATATCACAGTCTAAAATTTCTTCAAAATTAGTTGTATAAGATATACCTAAATCTGTTGCTTTAGTTGAAGGAATATATGGGTCGTATGTAACTACGTCCATTTCAAAAGATTTAGCTCTTAATGCAACTCTATGACCAATGTTACCAAAACCAATAACACCTAATTTTTTACCATATAACTCATTACCATACCAATCTTCTCTTTTCCAAACTCTATCTTGTTTTAATTGATTGTGAGCATATGGAAATTTTCTCATACAAGAAAGCATGTGTGCCATTGTTAATTCAACTGCAGCTATTGTGTTTGCAGTAGGAACGTTCATTGCGATAATTCCTCTTTTACTACATCCATCAATATTTACATTATCATAACCAACACCAGCTCTAATAATTGCTTTTAAATTAGTTGCAGCGTTTAAGAACTTTTCATCAACATCTGTTGATGATCTAGTAATTGCAACGTCTGCATCTTTAATAACATCTAATAAAGTTGTTTTATCTATATCTGCTGCAAATACATAGTTGATGTCTTCAGTATTCGCTAGAATATTTAATCCATCATCATGTATGTGGTCACAAACTACAATAGTATGTTTTCTCATCTATTTTTATCCTAGTTATTTAATTTGGTCTTTTAATAAATCACCTAAAGTCATAGAAGAATCATCATTAACTGAGTTTAATACATCTCTTTGTTGTTGTTGTTCTAATCTTTTACAAGATAATCTAACTCTATTTTTCTTAGTGTCGATGTTGATAACAACAGCTTCAATTTCGTCACCGATATTGATTTCCTCTAATTCTAATGGAGATAAATCTTCATTTCTGATTAGACCATCTAAGTTATCTTCTAATTTAATAAATACACCAAAGTCTTTTTTATCTTTGATTGGTCCTTTTACAATGTCACCATTTTTAAATTCATTTTGGAATTTTTCAGCAGGAGACTCAGCAATTGCTTTAACAGATAATGAAATATTTTCTTTGTCTGTATCAATTTTGATGATTTTAACTTCTACTTCATCACCTTTTTTATAAAGTGTTTTACATTTAGTGTTAGAATCCCAAGCAGCTTCTTCATTGTGTAATAGACCATCAACGTCACCTAAAGTAACGAATGCACCAAAGTCAGTTAATGTAGCAACTGTACCTTTAATTACATCACCAACTCTATGTTCTTTAGTGAATTTTGCAAATGGTTTTTCTTGTAAGTTCTTTAATGAAACTCTTAATCTTTTTTTATCAACATTTAATTCGATAACTTCAACGTTAACTTCATCACCGATTGTTAATAATTCTTTAGGGTTTTTGATGTTTTTGTTCCATGAAATTTCAGATACATGTAATAAACCTTCAATATCATTTCCTAAGTCAACAAATGCACCATAAGATTCAAAATTAGAAACAGTTACAGTAATTGTATCACCAACTTCTAACTCATCTTTGATTTCTTCCCAAGGGTTAGCTAAAGCAGCTTTGATAGATAATGATAAGTGTTGTTTAGTTTTATCATAAGATAATACTGAAACTGTAACTTCATCACCTTCATCATAGTAGTTAGCTGGGTTTACAGGACCTTTGTATGAGATTTCATTGTAGTTTACTAAACCATCAATTCCACCTAAGTCAATAAACATACCGTAAGAAGTAATTTTCTTAACAATACCATTTACAGGTTCACCGTTTTCAATGATTTCAGCAACTTTAGAATCTTTTTCTAATTTAGCATCTTCAATTAATTTTTTTCTAGAAATAATAATTGAACTTTGGTTTTCATTTACTTTTAAAACTTTAGCTTTAATTTTTTTACCAACAGCACCAATTGCTTTTAAGTAAGATTGAGCCATAGGCATAAAGTATTCACAACCACTTTCGTCTTCAACAATAAATCCACCTCTTTGTTTAACAGAAGTAATTTTACCTTCTACTGTTATACCTTCGATGTTTTCACCATGTTCTTTAACAAAATTATCAAATTTTTCTTTTTGAAGTACTTTTCTGTGAGAAATGTTTGGTCTTTCGCCTCTGCTACCCATTAACATAACAGGAACTTTATCACCAACATTGTATTGTAGTTCACCATTGATTGTAATCTCAGAAGGATTTAAAGAACCCTCAATTTTTTGACCAACATCAACTAAAACTCTATCATTTGTAATCTCAACGATTACACCATCTACTACTGAATTGTTTTCAGCGTTTTCAAAAGACTCATTAAGCATTTGCTCAAAATCAAAGTCTTCACCTAAATCTATATCATCGATACCCATTTTATTCCTTCATATTTACCGTTTTTTAAAATGGGTACATTATATATTAAAAAGTCTTAAACTACCTTTTAAACAGATTTAATTTGCTCTATTACTTCTTTGATGATCCAATCTGGAGTTGAGGCTCCTGCAGTTATTCCACATAGTTTTTTGTCTTTGAACCATGAGTCTTGAAGATCATTTTTATTTTCTATTAGGTATGCATCTTTGCAGTTTTCTAAGGCAATTGTTTGTAGTTGTTTTGTATTAGATGAACTTTTTCCACCAATAATAACCATCACATCTACTTCTTTTGAAAGTTTTCTTGCTGCATCTTGATTTTCAAATGTTGCATCACAAATAGTATTGAAAATTCTAACTTCTTTATTTATAAGAGTTAAGTAATTTACAATTTCTAAGTACATCTCTTTTTTCTTAGTTGTTTGAGCAACTGTAGCTATTTTTGTATTAGTTAGATTTAGAGCTTTTGCTTCTTCCAAATTAAGAACAACATGAACATTTTCAGGATTTTTAGCATAAGACCTTACACCCATAACTTCAGGATGAGTTTTATCACCAAATATTAATATTTCATAATCTTCAGCTGACATTTTCTTTACTATTTGTTGAGGAGTGGTTACAAATGGACATGTTGCATTTATTACTTTTGCAGTCTTTTTCTTTACAGATTTAAGATCATTTTTTGGGATACCATGAGTTCTTATAATTAAAGTATCACCTTCTTCAACCTCATTAATATCTCTATATAGTTTTACATTAAAATTATCTTTTAACCTGTTTATTTCATCTGAATTGTGAATAAGTGGTCCCATTGTTGCAGAGTTTTTATATTTTTCAGCAATTTCAATAGCTCTTTTTACTCCAAAACAAAAACCATAATTATCAGCTAATTTAACTTCCATTTTAATTCCTTAAATTTTACTCAAATTTTTAATATAGAGAGTCTAAAATCTCTTTAAAATTAGGGAATGATGTATCTATACATTCTGTATCATTGATATCCATATCAGCTACTAACCCTGCTATTGCAAAACTCATAGCAATTCTATGATCGCCATGTGAATTGATAGTGGCTTTTTTTAATGTACCACCGTTTATTTCATAACCATCTTCATACTCTGTATAATCAACCCCACATAATTTTAGGTTATTAACCACTGCAGAAATTCTGTCACTCTCTTTTACTCTTAATTCTTTTGCATTTTTAACAATAGATTTACCTTTTGCTAAGCTCATTGCAATACTTAGTGCTGGTAATTCATCAATTAACCATGAAATATTTTCACTTACTTCTACACCATTTAATTCATTGTTTATTATTTCAATATCACCAATTGGTTCATATTTATTTTCTTTTTCTATAAAGTTAACTGTAGCACCCATTTTCTTTAAAACTTGATATGCTTCAATTCTAGTAGGATTTAAAGTTACGTTTTTTATAACAACCCTTGCATTTTTTGTAATAGCAGCTGCAACTGCAAAAAAGAATCCTGATGATGGATCAGTTGGAACAGTTATATTTAGTGGTTTTAAATGACCAGTTAAAGGGTGAATATTTATAAATCCATCTGCATCATTTTCTAAAACTGCACCCATCCCTTTTAACATTCTTTCCGTATGATCACGAGTTAGTTCATCTTCTTTATATTTTGATATACCAGTTGCTCTTAAGGCTGCTAAGATCATTGCTGATTTAACTTGAGCTGAATCAACAGGAGAATGATAAGTAAAAGGTTGTAATTGTTTTACGCCTCTTATAAATAATGGAGCTTTATTTCCATCTTCTCTACCATCGATTTTAGCACCAATACTTCTTAGAGGATCAGCAACTCTTTTCATGGGTCTTGCTCTTAAGTATTTATCGCCACTTAAGGTAAATGCACCATCAACACTTGCTAATAATCCACAAAATAGTCTCATGGCAGTACCTGAGTTTCCACAATCTAATACATCACTTGGTTCAGTTAATTTTGAAGTGGGAGTAATTTCTACACTACTTCCATCTCTTTTTACTTTTGCACCTAATTGCTCCACTATACTTAGAGTATTTAAAGTGTCTTCAGCTGTTAAATAGTTTTTTATATATGATGTTTCATTTGAAAATATTGAAAACATAGCACATCTATGTGAAATAGATTTATCACTTGCAATTGAGTCTATTTCTATGTCAAAAGCTTTACTTAATTTTTTTATTTCAAATTTATTCATTTTCTCTTCCATTTTCTAACCTATCTGATTTGAATATCTAGTTTTTCATTCAATACTTCTAAGATAGCATCCATAGTTGTAGTGATATCTTTCTCTTCTAAAGTCTTATTATCATTTTGTAATACAAATCTTATAGTGATACTTTCATTATCTCCTAAATTCTCATCATTATATACATCAATTAAGTTAAATTGTTTGATATTTTGGTTGTTTAATGAATTTATTGCATCTTTGATATTTTTATATGGCATATCTTTAGATACTAAAATACTTAAATCTTTTTTTGATGATTGGAATTTCGAATATTTCTGAGTTGTTATTAAATCATTTTTTATTTCATCAAAATTAATTTCAGCTATAAATGTATCACTTAAATCATAATCTTCACTTACACTTGGATGAAGTTTAGAAATAAATCCTATAACTTTTCCATTTACAATAACATCTGCATTTTGATAAGGATGTATGAAATCATTTGTAATATTTTGCATAGGTTCTAAATCAAATTTACCTACTGTATTTAAGATTTTTTTAGCAAAAGCAAAGAAGTCAATGTTTTGTGGTTTACCACTGTTTGTAATATCTTCTTGTTCGATACTTCCTGTTTGAACAAAACTTATCATCTTACTTTCATTTCTATTTTCATCAAAAATAGTACCGATTTCAAAAAATGAATTTGATCTAATTCCATTTTTAAAGTTACTTGAACATGCTTCTACTAAATTTAATAAAATAGTAGATCTAAATGTATTTAATTCTTTTACAATTGGATTTAAAATATCTAATTCTTCTTTTACAGTTTTAAATGAATATTTCTCTAAACTCTCTTTTGAAGAAAATACATAAGTTAAAGTTTCATAAAAACCATTTTCAATTGCTTTAAATCTAAGTCTGTTTTTCTTTTGTAAGTCTGCAGAAGTTTTATTATTTCTATTTACTTCATCAATTTTTAGAGGTTTTGATTTAATGTTATCAATACCAATCATTCTTACAATTTCTTCAGTGATATCAGCGATATTTACTATGTCATGTCTATATTTTGGAACAGTAACAGCTAGAACTTCCTCATTATTATCTTTTACATCAAATCCTAAAGATGTTAAGATATTTTCAATTTCAGCTTTTGTAACTATTTGACCTATAATTGAGTTCACTTTTCTAATATTTACATCAATTATATTTTCAGGTGTTTCTTCAATGTTTGATTTAAAACTATTATAAACGAAACCATTGTTTTTAGATATAAAGCTAGTTAAGTATTCTAATCCAAAGTCTAAATCAGGTTCACTTCCTCTAGAAGATCTATAGTATACATCTCCCGTTTCAGTTTTTGTTTCAAATACTTTTTTTGATAATAAGTCAGGATTAATATATGAAGCTTCGATAATATATTTTTCATCATTTGGCTTTGTATCATTTAAATCTACACCAATAGTAGACATAGTATTTTCACCATTTTTAATTATATCAAAACCATATTGATCTTTAGATACAGTTAAACTTGCTTTATCATCTATTTGAATATTTTCTTTGCTATATGCATTTAAAATTACTCCTGTTGAATGAGTAATGTAGTTTAATAGAGTTTTTGTATTGTTTTTTTCATCAAATTTATCAATAATTCCAGCTCTTAACTTTGTAATCATTGGCATTGTGAAATTTTCTAGATCATAAGCTTTATACACTACATCTGAGTCAATAGTTCCCTCATAGCTTAGTTCAAATACTTGCCCAATTCCTATATCATTTGAATTTTCTTCTTTTTCAGAGTCTATACAAGCGATACCATAGTACGCACCAATTTCTCTAGCTACACCATGTATACTTAAACAGTCACCTCTATTTGCTGTTAATTCAATCTCAATTATATCGTCATTTAAAATTCCGTATTCATTTAAGTCTTTACCTAATATTAATTCACCAATAGAATCATCTAATTCTAAAATTCCATCGTTTAATTTCGGTAGTCCTATCTCAGTTGTAGAGCAGATCATACCTAAAGACTCTAAACCTCTAAGTTTTGCTTTTTTAATTTTAAAATCATCACCTAAAATACAACCAACTTTTGCAACTGGTACAAATTGACCAGCATCTACATTTTTGGCTCCACAAACAATTTGAACTTGTTCAGAACCTAAATCAACTTGACAAACATTTAATTTATCAGCATCAGGATGCTTCTCTTTAGATAAAACTTTTCCAACTACTACATCATTTGGAATTAATATTTTTTCTACGCTATCTACTTCTAAACCTATTGAGTTTAGTGTTTTACAGATGTCTTCTGTAGAAATTTTTGAAATATCAATAAATTCTTGTAACCATTTTCTTGTTATTATCATTTAAACTGTCCTATTAATCTTGTATCACTTTCAAATAATGATCTTAAATCTCCAATACTATGAATTAACATAGCAAATCTTTCTACCCCTAAACCAAATGCATAACCTGATTTACCTTCGTATCCAACTGCTTTAAATACATTTTGATCAACAATTCCACATCCAAGAACTTCAAGCCAACCTGTATGAGAACATACTCTACAACCATCACCTTTACAGAAGACACATGAGATGTCAACTTCAGCTGATGGTTCTGTGAATGGGAAGAATGATGGTCTAAATCTAACATCAACTTCACCGAACATATGATGTAAGAATTCTTCTAAAATGTGTTTTAAGTTAGCAAATGAAATATGATCACCATCTTCAACTACTAATGCCTCAATTTGGTGGAACATTGGAGTATGAGTAATATCAAAATCTCTTCTAAATACAGTTCCTGGAGCTATCATTCTAATTGGAGTAGATTGACTTAACATTGTTCTAATTTGAACAGGAGAAGTGTGTGTTCTTAATAATGTGTAATCTTTATTATAGAATGTATCTTGCATATCCCTAGCAGGATGATATTTTGGAAGATTTAATGCTTCAAAGTTATGAAAGTCATCTTCAACTAATGGACCTTCTTCAACTGCAAAGTTAAGATTTTGAAAGTATGTTATTATTCTATTCATTGTTTCAACTACAGGGTGTGTAGCACCACTTGATAGTTCGTTATTGAATCTTGTAACATCAATTTTTTCACTTTGAAGTTTAGTTTCTAAAGCTTCTTTTTCTAAGATTTCTTTCTTAGCTTCTAAAGCTTCATTAACAGAAGCTTTTTGTTTATTTAGGTTTTCAGCAAAAGCTTTTTTTTCTGGACCAGGAATAGTTTTCATCTTGGCAAACTCTTGAGTTAAAGAACCTTTTTTACCTAGAGTTTCAACTCTTATTGTTTCTAATTGATCTAGGTTTGTACAATTTTGAATATTATTTAAAATTTCGTCTAACACTAACTTTTCTCCTGTTAAATACTAGTAAATTCACGGATTATACTTTAATATTTATTAGAGTTTGGTTATAATTTTTTAAACTCAAAATTAAGGAATTTTAATGTGTATTTTCTGTCAAATAGTAGAAGGTAAGATACCAAATAAAACTGTTTTAGAAGATGAAAACTTTTTATGTTTTCATGATATAAATCCAACTAGAAAAGTTCATGTTCTAATTATTCCAAAAGAACATTATGAATCATTTCAAGATACACCTACAAATATAATGGGAGATTTAACATTATTTGCTCAAAAGTGTGCAAAGGAATTAGAAATTGATAAAAGTGGGTATAGATTAATTACAAATATTGGAGATGATGGTGGACAAGAAGTTCATCACTTACATTTTCATATGATTGGTGGAGAACCTGTAGGTAAACTAGTAAGATAATATCTTACTAGTGATGTATGGTTTTATTTTTCGTCAAACGAACCTAAAGCCATAAGTTTTTCGTACTTTTGCTGATGTCTTTGAGCAGAAGTTAAAGATCTTAATTCATTTAATGATTTTATAAAATAATCACCTAATTCCTTAATAGCTTCTTCTTTTTCCCTATGAGCTCCAATTAATGGTTCATTTATTACATCATCAACTAACTTTAATTCTTTTAAATTATCAGCAGTTATTTTTAATGCATTTGCTGCAGTTTCAACTTTTGCTGGATCATTCCATAAAATCGCACTACAACCTTCAGGTGAAATTACAGCATATACTGAGTATCTCATCATTGCTAATTTATCAGCAACAGAAATAGCTAAAGCACCACCGGATCCACCTTCACCAATTACAACTGATACAGTTGGAGTTGTTAGGTCTGCAAATTCATATAAGTTTTTAGCAATAGCTTCAGATTGATTTCTTTCTTCAGCTCCAATTCCAGGATATGCACCTGGAGTGTCCACTAACATTAAGATCGGAATACCAAATTTATCAGCCATTTTAGCTGCTCTTAATGCTTTTCTATATCCCTCAGGACTTGGCATACCAAAGTTTCTGTAAAGTTTTTCTTTAGTACCTCTACCTTTTTGTTCCCCAATTACCATTACTTTTTCAGAACCAATATAACCTAAATAACATACAATAGCACTATCATCTACATAGTGCCTATCTCCATGTATTTCATAAGCATCTGTTAGTAAACCTTTGATGTAATCCATTGCATATGGTCTATCAGGGTGTCTTGCTAATTGTAATTTTTGATAATCACTTAAATTTTTATATGTTTTTTCTACTTCTTTTGAAAGTTTCTTTTCTAAAATTTCAACTGCATGTTCGTCAGCTTTTGTTTTAGCAATAATAATGTCTTCTTCAATTTTTTGAATTTTTTCTTCAAACGGTAAGTATGTAGCCAAATTTGCCCCTTAATTTAAAAAAAAAGAGCTAGAAAAACTAGCTCTTTTTAATGTTATAGAAAATTGATATTAATTAGTCTTGGAATTTTGTGAAAATAACACAACCGTTAGTTCCACCAAAACCAAAGTTATTACTCATAACTGTAGTTAATTCAGCTTTTCTTGCTTTGTTAGCAACAATATCAATATCACAATCTGGATCTTGATTTTCAACATTAATAGTTGGAGGTAAGATTCCTTCATTTAGTGCTTTAATAGCCATGATAGCTTCAATAGCACCAGCTGCACCTAAACAGTGACCATGCTGACCTTTAGTTGAAGATACAGGAGGACAGTTTTCTTTTCCACCAAATAATTGCTTAACAGCAGCAGTTTCATTTTTATCTCCAACAGGAGTTGATGTACCGTGTGCATTAATGTAATCAATTTTTGGAGTTTTACCTGTAAGGTTTTCAGCCATTGCAATAGCAGCTTTCATAGCTCTTAGTGGTCCATCAACTACAGGAGCTGTGATGTGATTGGCATCACCTGATTCACCAAATCCGATTACTTCAGCGTAAATTTTAGCGCCTCTAGCTTTTGCAGTTTCTAAGTCTTCTAAAACAAGTGCACCTGAACCTTCACCCATTACAAATCCATCTCTATCTGTATCAAATGGTCTAGATGCTTTTTGAGGGTCATCATTTCTAGCACTTAAAGCTTTCATAGCAGCAAATCCACCTACACCAGCTTCACATACAGCTGATTCAGCACCAACAACTAATATTCTATCAGCACCACCTAATAAAATAGTTTTAGCAGCATCTGCTAAAGCGTGTGTTGAAGCAGCACAAGCAGTTACAGTTGATAAACTTGGTCCTTTTAAATTGTGCTCAATAGAAATAAATCCACTTAACATATTTACAAGTGAAGAAGGAATAAAGAATGGTGAAATTCTTCTAGGTCCTTTGTTTTCACATGCAACTGAGTTTTTTTGAATAGTTCCTAATCCACCAATACCTGAAGCTGAAATGATTCCAAATCTTTCAGAAATAGAATCATCAACTTTTTTATTTTCTGCATTTACATAACCTGAATCAATCATAGCTTCTAAAGCAGCTTTGATTCCTAATTGAATAAATCTATCAGCTTTTTTAACTTCTTTTTTATCCATAACTTCTGTAGGATCAAAGTTTTTTACCTCACCAGCAATTTGAACAGGAAAGTTTTCAACATCAAATTGTGTAATTCTATCAATTCCACATTTTCCCTCAATTACTGCGTTAAAAGATTCCTCAACACTGTTTCCAGTAGAATTAATTGTACCAAGTCCAGTTATAACAACTCTTCTCATATTAAGTATGCTCCGTATTCTAGGTTAGTTTTTGTAATTTAAACTAGTAAATTTTAGTATAAAACTTAACAGTTTAAATAAAAATAACTAAAAGTCAAAGACTCTTAGTTATTTAAGAAAAATTACGCGTTTGCGTTATTTTCGATGTAGTCAATTGCATCTTTAACTGTTAAAATTTTCTCAGCATCTTCGTCAGGAATTTCAATATCGAATTTCTCTTCTAAAGCCATTACTAATTCTACTACGTCTAAAGAGTCAGCTCCTAAATCTTCAATGAATTTAGAATCCTCTTTAACTTCAGCTGCATCACAATCTAATTGTTCTACAACAACTTCTTTTACATCATCTAATAATGCCATTTTTTTTCCTTTTAAAAATTTATCGAGTAATTATAGCTTAAAAGATTTAAAAAACTCTTTTAAATCACTCAATTTTAGTTTGAACTAAGTTTACTTATACGTAAAGTCCACCATTTACTTTTAAAATCTCACCTGTAATATACGAAGAGTGATCACTTAAAAGAAAGGCAACAGCATCTGCGATTTCACTTGGTTGTCCAAATCTTGATAAAGGAATATTTTTTTCATACTCAGCTTTAACTTCTTCTTTTAATTCATGAGTCATATCTGTTTGGATAAATCCTGGAGTAACTGCGTTGTATCTAATTCCTCTTGCTGATGCTTCTTTAGCAAAAGATTTAGTCATAGCATTTAATCCACCCTTTGAAGCTGAATAGTTAGTTTGACCAGGATTTCCCATTTCTCCAACAATTGAAGAAATATTAACAACTGAACCAAATCTTTTTTTACCCATTGATTTTAAAGCCTCTTTACATCCAATAAATGCAGATACTAAGTTTGCATCAATCACATCTGTGAAGTCTTGAACACTCATTCTAAGTGCTAATTTATCTTTTGTAATTCCTGCATTATTAACTAAATAAGATAATTGACCATCTGCATCTACAATTGTTTTAATTGCTGCAGTGAACTCTTCTTCTTTTGTTACATCAGCTTTAATTATAGCAGCCGAACCACCTGCTGCTTCAATTTCATTTTTAATTTCTTCAGCTGCGTCAGCACCACTTCTATAGTTAATCCAAACTTTTAGACCGTGACCTGCTAAAGTCTTAGCAATTTGTGCACCAATACCTCTACTAGCACCAGTTACTAAAACATTTTTTCCTGTAAAAACCATCTGAATCCTTTTGTGTATTATAAAGTTGTATTATATAGAGTAGTTTATTAAACACCCCTTTTGTTATCCCAAACCCTAATGTGTAGTCTATCGCAGTATAAATACCCATTTTGTATAGCCATTTTTATTACATCTTCACTATTTTTATTTATTGCGACTGCAGTGTCACCCATTGGCATTAAATATACATCACTTTTTGGTATGTTTTTTAATATTTCTTTAATTTCTTTGTTAGCATCTTCTAAAAAATCTTTTCCAATTACGAACTTTAAATATGATTCTTTAGTGTTTGTTAGTACTTTATTTAATGTTTCGTAATTAATTCTTTTTTTTAGTGGTTCAAGTGAGTTACTTAGTTTTACACTCATGGAGAAAATAATTTGTTTTTGATATTCTTCATCTATGTTCAAATTTAATGAGGCATTAGTTTCAATTGTTACTTTATGACCAGCAGAAATATAGTGTTTTAGCAGTTTCTGAAATTCTTCTTTATTCCAATATAATAATGGTTCTCCACCTGTAATTACAATATCAATTTTATAATTATTAACATAATATGAAGATAATTTATCAACTTCACTAACAATATCATCATATGCTTTATACTTAGTCAATGTATGGCCCTACATGGACTCAGTATAAAGCATATGATGAAAATGTTAGGGAAGTAGAT
>JBDNBT010000068.1:0-4676 GCA_039767755.1 Sulfurovum sp. | reverse complement strand
TGTCTTATTTGAAACTCTTTAATAGCTTCAAGTGTTTCAACACCAGCTGTTCTATACTCATCATCACCAGAACCTATTGTAAATGTAAGCATATCAAATACTAAATCATCAGGTTTAAAGCCATGTCTATTTACACATAAATCAAAAATTCTTTCAGCAACTTCTAGTTTTCTTTCACAAGATTTAGCCATCCCAACTTCATCAATTACAAGACATACAAGTGCTGCACCAAACTTCTTAGCTAACTTACATACCTCATCAAACTTCTCTTCACCATCTTCAAGGTTTACAGAGTTAATGATACATCTTCCACCTATTTGTTTTAAGGCAGCTTCAAGAGCTTTGATTTGTGTTGAATCAGGCATAAGTGGTAATGACACTTTTTGAGAATAAAGCTCTACCACCTTATCCATATCATGAGTTTCATCACGACCAGCAAAACCAACAGATACATCAACCACATGGGCACCTGCTCTTACTTGCTGTTGTCCAACAGATAATGTACCCTCATAATCATTTGCTTTTAAGAGTTCTCTAAAGGCTTTTGATCCTGTTGCATTTGATCTTTCTCCTATTAAAAGTGGAGCTGGGTCTTGTTTTAATGGTACTGTGTTAAACAGTGAAGCAAGTGAAGCTTTTAAGAATCCACAAGATGATTTAGGCTTAATATCTTTAACTTCATTATAAAGTTTATCTATATGTTCAGGTGTAGTTCCACAACATCCACCTAACATAGATACACCGTTTATATCTAAGAAACTTTTTTGAAGTTTTGTAAACTCATCAGGTCCCATAGGATAATATGTTTGTCCACCTCTATTTTGAGGAAGTCCCGCATTTGCGTGAACTGAAATTGGAAATCTTGATACTTCACTTAAAGTCTTAACATGCTTATAAACCTGTTTAGGTCCAGTTCCACAGTTAAATCCTAAAGATAAAATATTAAATGGCTCCATAATAGCAGCAATTGTTAAAGCATCTGTTCCAATAAGCATAGTACCACTAAGCTCAATAGTAACAGATACCATAATAGGAATATGCGGTGCAGCATCTTGTAAGGCATGAAGTGCAGCTTTTATTTGTAATGGATCTTGACATGTTTCAAGTAAGAACACATCAGCTCCACCATCAACTAATCCTTGAGCCATTTCTTTATAACCATCAAACATATCATCATATTTAATGTGACCTAAAGATGGTAGCTTAGTACCAGGACCAACAGATGCTAATACAAATCTTGGTTTCTCAATGGTACTATATTTATCACAAACTTTTTTAGCAGCTTGTGCTCCAAGTTTAGAAAGCTCATATGCAGTATGACCAATATCATACTCATCTAATACCCACGACATAGAACCAAATGTATTAGTTGTAATTAAATCAGCACCAGCTTTTGCATAGTTTTCATGAATTGTTTCTAAAATTTCAGGTGCAGTTAAATTTAACAACTCATTACATCCATCTAAGTCAGCACCTTCATAAGTCCACTGCTCTTGAGTAATTGTTGCATTTTGAAGCTGTGTTCCCATAGCTCCGTCTATTATTAATACTTTTTTACCGATTAAATCTTCAATTTTTTTTGACATTTTCTCTTCTGTTTATTTTCTATTTTTATTAATTATTGTATTTAAAATGTAGTTAAAATCTAGTTAAGATAAACTAACTATATCTTTTTAACTAGTACTCTAATAACACTAGCTTCACCTTGGTGACCAATACCCTCATTTAAGTGTACGATTTCTTTTGTAATATTTTTTTCACATTTATTAAATACATTTTCAAAATCCACAAGATCATATAATAAATCTAAAGCTTTTGGTCCACCACTATTGTAATTTAATTGCTCTTTTGAGAAAAACTCAGCAATAAAATATCCACCTTTATTTAAATTTTGTTCAATCTTATCAAAAAGTGTATTTCTATCTTCTGTAAACATGTGTAAGTATGTAGCTACAATCACATCATATTTATTAGCTTCATTTATTTCCCAATTATTTAAATCCATATTAATACAATGAACATTTAAACACTCATCATTTGCTCTATATTTTATTTTATCTAGTCCAATATCACTTGCATCAATAGCTGTTACTTCAAAACCTTGTTTAGCTAAAAAGATGGCATTCCTACCCTCACCCTCACCTAAACACAAAATCTTTTTCTTATCTTTTATAAGTTCAGCTTTTGATTCAATAAAAGCATTAGGATTAAGTCCATATAAATAATCAACTCTAGAAAATTTCTCATTCCAAAAATTCTTTTGTTCCATATTAATCATCCTGTGTATTTTTGTTGATTTGTTTTAACTAATATTTTATTAAACGCAACTTAGTTGCCTTTAGAACAATTAGTTATTACCCTGTCGAATAAAGTTATATAAAACCTATCTTCAAGCTTAGTAATATAAAAAACGATATAAGAAGTCAAAGTAACTTTATAACTAGTTTTTTCAACAATTTTAGCTTTATAAAAATCTTCTTTATCATATATTTCTAGCTTATTTGTATTAAAATATGTCATGTGTTTTTTTAAATACTCTTTAATATCAGCACTTAAAAACAAACCATTTTTACTCAAACCATAAAACTTATCATCACTATAACTACAATCAAACTTTGGGTCTTCGTATTTTATAGCTCTGTAATTTATATCATCATCTCTTTCTTTGATTACTTGACTAATTTCTTCTAAATTTTCATAAGTATAATCTTTGATACTATTATGATGAACTATTGTCTGAATATTGTCTATTTTGAATACATCATAAAATCCAAAAGTAGGATGCACGTAAAAATTCAATAAATTAAAATCTTTATTTTCAATTGCGAAAATTATTTCGTAAACTTCACTTACTAACTCATCAGATATATTTTCTCTTACAAGTTCTCTTTTAGTTGGTTCTATATCTTTTGAAGGATCCTTTACAGTACATCCTGTAAATAAAATTAAGGCACTAAAAAGAATAAAAACATATTTTTGTAAAGATGATTGAATAATTAGTTGTATACTTGTCATTAATTTGTCCTAAATAAATTGGGTTAATATAACATATATATACATACTAATAAATAAAGAATAATTCTTTTTCTAAAGTTTAATAAACTCTTAGATAAAATATCTCATTATTATTAAATTAAATATTAGGATTATTTAAAATGACTGAAGCAAAATTTATATGGATGGATGGTGAATATAAAAATTGGCAAGACGCTAATGTTCACGTTTTATCTCACACACTTCATTATGGTAATGGTGCTATTGAAGGTACAAAAGCATACAAAACCGTAGATGGAAGATGTGCAATTTTTAAATTAGAACAACATACTAAAAGATTAATAAACTCAGCAAAAATGACACTTATTAATGTGCCGTTTACTTTAGAAGAGTTAAATAAAGCACAGGTTGAATTATTACAAAAGAATGAATTATTCGACGGAGCATACATCAGACCACTTGTATATTTAGGTTATGGTGTTATGGGTCTTTACCACAAAGATGCACCTGTTAAAGTTTCAGTTGCAGCTTGGGAATGGGGCGCATACCTTGGTGAAGAAGGTATGAAAAAAGGTGTTAGAGTTAAGATTTCATCTATGACTAGAACTCCTAATACATCAGGAATGGGTAAAGCAAAAGCAGTAGCTAATTACTTAAATTCTCAAATGGCTAAATTTGAAGCAGTTGAAGCTGGTTATGATGAAGCATTATTAAGAGATGATCAGGGTTATATTGCTGAAGCTAGTGGAGCTTGTTTTTTCATTGTTAGAGATGGAAAAGTTATTACTCCACCAAATGACAACTCATTAGAGTCTATTACTCAAGCTACTGTAATTGATTTAGCTGAAGACTTAGGTTATGAAGTAATCAGAAGAAGAATTACAAGAGAAGAAACTTATATCGCTGATGAAGCATTCTTTACAGGAACTGCAGTTGAAGTTACTCCTATTAGAGAGATTGACTGTAGAGTTATTGGTGAAGGTCAAAGAGGTCCTATTACAGAAGAGTTACAAAAAGCTTACTTTGATGCTGTAATGGGTAAAAACAAAAAATACGAAAAATATTTAACTTACGTTAATTAAAAAAAAAGGAATTAAATAAATGCCTATTGATAACGACTATTTTAAAAAAAGACAACAAAATGGCGGTGGTGGAAATAACAACAATGGTGGTGGAGGAAACTACCAACCACCATTTGAGCCACCTGAGTTTTTAAAAAACTTTGGTAAAAAAGCTGGTGCACTTTATGTTGTACTTGCAATTGTTATTGCTATTTTTGTATTCAAACCATTTGTGATTATTGAATCAGGACAAGTTGGTATTAAAGTAACTACAGGTAAATATACTGAAGTTCCATTAAACCCAGGTTTCCATTTCTATATCCCAGTTTTCCAAAAAGTAATTGTAGTTGATACTAAAGTAAGACTTATTAACTATAAAACTATTGAGGAAATGAGTGGTTTTGATTCAGGAATTAGAATTAATCCAGCAATTAACATCTTAGATGCAAGGGGACTACCTGTATCTATTGAATTAACTGTTCAGTATAGATTAACTGCACAAGGTGCTCCAACTACAATCGCTACTTGGGGACTTTCTTGGGAAGATAAAATTGTAAATCCAGTTGTAAGAAACGTTGTAAGAAACGTTGTTGGTGGATTTAACGCTGAAGAGTTACCAAC
>JBDNBT010000067.1:0-9057 GCA_039767755.1 Sulfurovum sp. | reverse complement strand
GAATTCCAAGATGAAAATGGTTTTGATATTAAAAATGACAAAATGGCATTACAAAGATTAAAAGATGCAGCTGAAAACGCTAAAAAAGAGTTATCTTCTGCTGAATCAACAGAAATCAACTTACCATTTATCTCTATGGGTTCTGCTGGTCCTGTTCACTTAGTTAAATCTTTAACAAGAGCAAAATTCGAGTCTATGACTGAAAACTTAATCACTGAAACATTAGAGCACATCAAAACTGCTTTAAATGATGCTGATTTAGATAAAGGTGAAATTCAAGAAGTTATTATGGTTGGTGGATCAACAAGATTACCAAAAGCTAACTCAGTTGTTAAAGATTTCTTTGGAAAAGAGTTAAATAAAGGTGTTAACCCTGATGAAGTAGTTGCTGCAGGTGCTGCTGTTCAAGCTGGTGTATTAAAAGGTGATGTTAAAGACGTATTATTATTAGATGTTACACCATTATCATTAGGTATTGAAACTTTAGGTGGAGTTATGACTAAACTTATTGAAAAAGGTACAACAATTCCTGTTAAAAAATCTCAAACATTCTCAACAGCTGAAGATAATCAACCTGCTGTTTCTATTCACGTTGGTCAAGGTGAAAGAGAATTTGCTAAAGATAACAAATCTTTAGGTATGTTTGAATTATCAGATATTCCAGCAGCTCCAAGAGGTGTACCTCAAATTGAAGTAACATTCGATATTGATGCAAATGGTGTATTAAATGTATCTGCTAAAGATAAAGGTACAGGTAAAGAAAATAAAATTACTATTTCTGGTTCGTCTGGATTAAGTGATGATGAAATCGAAAAAATGGTAAATGAAGCTGAAGCAAATAAAGAAGCTGATGAAAAGAAAAAAGAAGTAATTGAAGTTAGAAATCAAGCTGATGCATTATTACATTCAACTAGAAAAACTTTAGAAGAAAATCCTGATGCAGTATCAGAAGAAGAAACTCAAGCAATCGTTGATGCAGCTGCTGAGTTAGAAGAAATCTTAAAAGATGAAAATGCTACAAAAGAGCAAATTGAAGAGAAAGTTAAAGCATTAACTGAAAAATCTCACAAATTAGCTGAAGCTATGTATGCAAAAGAACAACAAGGCGCAGGTGCAGCTCAAGGTGCAGACGCTGGAGCACAAAAAAAGAAAAAAGATGATGACGATGTTATCGATGCAGAAGTAGAGTAAAACTCTACTTCATGCAAACATTAATCTTCTTACTATTAGTTTTTCTAATAGTAATATTCTCAATTCTACTTTATATCAAAACAAAACACGCAAGACTAAATAAACTAAATAAAGGCATATGCCCAACTTGTGGTGCTACTACTAAATCATTTTATGATGAAAATACAAAAACTACATTCAAACAAGAAGCAATTACAGCTAAAGTATTAAGAAATGGCGGATGTTCAGGTGTTAATGATATTGAATACAACTGCAAAGAGTGTGGCTTAAAAGAGGTATATTCTCAAGTCTAACTAACAAAAAAATTAAAGAGTATTTATAATGAAATTATTAATAAAAAGTATTTTGATTTTAGTTGGAATTTTTACTACAACCCTACTTATTATAAAGTTTAGTGGTGTATTAACCGTTGAAGATATTAAAGAAATATTTACAAATCTGAAATCTCAACCATCTTATGTATTAGGTGGATTAATTGTTTTATTTTTATTTATTGACTTATTTATAGCTGTTCCTACTATGACTATTATTATTTTAGCTGGTTATTTTATTGGATTTGAATTGGCAGTTTTATATACTTTTATAGGATTGTTAAGTGCATCAATGACAGGATATTTTTTATCAAAAAAATATGGAAATAAAGTTTTAGATAAACTATCTTCAAATGAAGAACAAAAAACTCAAATGACTGAATTATTTAATAAGCACGGTGTATTAGTAATAGTTCTTTCAAGGGCTGTTCCTATGCTTCCTGAGATATCATCATGTTTAGCAGGAACTTGTAAAATGTCCCTAAAAAGATTTATTTTTGCTTGGTCATTGGGTACAATACCTTACATAAGTGTAATAACTTACGCAGGTTCAATAAGTAACTTAGATAATCCAATGCCCGCACTTTATGCAGCAATTGGAATTACTGTATTTTTTTGGATTATATGGATGGGTTTTATGCGATATAATAAACTAAAAAATCAAAAAGAATTAATATGAAATATATAAGTTTAGTAGCCTTTTTTATACTGTTATTTACAGGTTGTTCTCAAAAAGAAGAACTAGTAGTTAAAACAAAGCCTGTAAATTTTCAGCAAATAGATGGCTTTTATGATGATGATTTAGATAAGGCTTTAATGGTATTTAAAAAAGCTTGTAAAAAGTCTTCAAGAAAGAAGTTTTTTTCATATGTATGTGAAAAATCAAATGATTATAAAGATGGTGAAAAGTTTTTTACAAAGTATTTTGAACCAAAAATTTTATACTCAGATGACTCAGAAGAGGGTTTGATTACAGGTTATTATGAACCGCTTTTAAAGGGTAGTTTAGTAAAAACGGAAAAATACAAATATCCAATATATAAAGTTCCAAATGATTTAATAAGACTTGATAAAAAATCTAAATATAAAGATTTTAAAGAATATAAGTATAGAGCTAAAAATGAAAATGGAAAATTAGTTCCATATGATTCAAGGGAAGAAATATCAAAAAGAAATGATCTTGAAGCTTTATGCTATGTTGATGATGATATTGATCTATTTTTCTTGCATATTCAAGGTTCAGGTCGAGTTAAACTTGAAAATGGTGATATTTTAAATGTGGGTTATGCTAGTCAAAATGGTAGAAAATATTTTGCTATAGGTAGAGAACTTGTAGATAAAAACTATGTATCAAAAGAAGATATTTCAATGCAAAGTATTAGGTCATTTCTAGAAGAAAACCCCCATAAGAAAAATGAGATATTTAATTTAAATGAAAGTTATATATTTTTTAGAAAAGCAAAACAAACAGCAACTGGAAGCTTAGGTGTACCACTTGTTGCAAAAAGAAATATTGCAGTTGATAGAAGAGTAATTCCTTTAGGCTTACCTGTGTTTATTGATACAAAAAGCCCTATAACAAACAAAGATATTGAGAAGCTTGTTGTAGCTGCTGATACAGGGGGAGCTATAAAAGGTGTAGTTAGGGCTGATTATTTTTTTGGTTATGGAGAAAAAGCTTCGAAATTAGCTGGAAAAATGAAAGAAAATGGTAAGTTATATGTGCTAATTCCGAAGGTATTTTAAGAAAACTATTCTACTATTATGAACAACAACCGTTACCACAGCAGTTAGAATTTTTTCTTGGGTCATAAAATGAAATCATAAAGTTATCGAACATTTCTTGTACTTCAAATTCGTGTTTTGAACAAAAGTCATTATTCATTTTATCTTTCATTTCAATTGCAGTTGATAGTGCATCGTCTTTTGATTCAAACTCTTGGTGAGCTTTTAATCCACTAGTTCTAAAACAACCACATTGGTTTGCTACTACTACTTTAAACATTAATTAAATCCTTTCTTAAAATTTCGTGAAGGTTATCAAATATCTTCTTAATTTATCTTAACATTTAATAGTTAATCAAATAATATTGAAACTTTTGGTAATATTCACCTAATTTAACAAAAGGAAAAACATGCATATTTCAAACATTATTTCTCAATATTTTGGTAGATTTGCAAAAAAAGAGTTTCCATCTTTTATTCAAAGTTTTATAAACAATGGATATGTAAAACTACTTGGTCTAAATATGAGAGAGTTTAAAGCTGCAAAACACTACAAATCTTTGAATAACCTATTCACTAGAAAACTTGAATTTGAAAGAGATATTGATACAAATGAAGACTCAATAATCTCACCATGCGATAGTTTAATAACTGAACAAGGTAGTATTATAGATAGTAAGGCTTTTCAAATAAAAGGTATGAAATATGAAGTTGAAGAATTATTAACTTACTATTGTAAAGAAAATTTTTCAAAAATGACTGAGGGTTCTTTTATGAACTTTTATTTATCACCAAAAGATTATCATAGATACCATGCACCATGTGACTTTAAAGTTACGAAACTTATCCATGTACCTGGAAAATTATATCCAGTGAATTTAAGATATTTAAAAAAAGAGTTTGAATTATTTGTACAAAATGAAAGAGTTATTTTAGAGTGCATAGATAACAATCAAAAACTATTTTATATGGTTTTTGTTGGTGCTTTAAATGTTGGTGAAATGGTATTTGAATTTGAACCAAAAGTTGAAACAAATAAAGATGCATCTGAAATAAAAGTATATACATATGATGATATCTATATGTCAAAGGGTGATTGTTTAGGTTACTTTAAAATGGGATCTACAGTTGTAATGCTTTGGGAAAATGATACGGTAAGTTTAGATAACTTTTTAAATCAAAAAGTTAAATTTGGACAAAAAATAGCAAAAACTACAAAATAAGTTTAAAGCTTAAGTTGTTTTTCGCAAAAATATGAAATAAATAATTTATAAGGATTTTTAAATGTCAACAATAACAGAATTGGCTTCAATGCCATTAGCAGGAACTAAAAAAGGTAAAATTTCAGTATCAAATGTAACTGAGCCATATGGTAAAGATACAGCAGATATCGTTAGTATCGGTATTTCATTAAACGGTAATGATATTCAATGGAAATCTCATATCCCATATGAAAATTTAGATGATGTAATTGAAGTTTTACAAAAAGCTAGTGAAGCTCATAAAAACGCGTAATAAGTTTTTTTGTAAGTAGTAAAGTTTTACTTTACTACTTCTTTTCCTTGATCTAACCAAGCAGCCATTCCACCTGATAAGTGTGCTGTATGAACATATCCTTGTTCAATTAAAAAATTTCCCACAGTTCTTGTTCTATTTGCATGTGCACAAATTAATATAAAAGGTTGATCTTTTTTAGTAACTAATTTTTGAAAATCTGCCATCCATTTATCAATATCATAATTTCCATACATATCAAAAAAAGTCATTTTATGAACATTTTTTATAACACCCGTTGCTTTAAATTCTTCTGGTCTTCTTATGTCAATCATTACAATATTATCTTCTATCATTTTTTCTACAATATTTGCTTGTAAATCAGCTAATCTAGCCATTGTATAAATCCTTATATTATTTTAAAATAAATTCTAACATAGATTATATAATAAAAACTTATATAAAATAAATTTATAAAACTAATATGTTCCATGTTCAATTAACAATTAGTTTACTAAAATATTATAAAATTAAAAAAACAAAAAGGTATTTAGATGAAAATATTAGCAGCGCTTTTAATCTCAATTGTAACTATGTTTGGATTTGAAAAATTAGATAGTTCAAATTTTAATGAAAAAATAGAAGGTAAAAATGTAATTATTGATTTTTATGCTACGTGGTGTCCGCCATGTAAAATTTTAGCTCAAAATCTAAAGGATTATGATGAATTAAAATCACAAGATAATGTTACAGTATTTAAAGTTGATGTTGATGAGCAAATGGCATTAGCTAGAAAATACAATATCTCAAAACTTCCATCTGTTGTATATTTAAAAGATGGTGAAGTAAAAGATTTACAGTTTGGTGTTTTAAGTGCAGATGAACTTGAAGCATTAAGTCAAAAACATTTTAAATAGAGGGTGTACATGAAAAAGTTTTTAGTACTATTACTTTTTGTATTATCATTTTTAAACGTAAACGCTCAAGAGTTTTTAGAACCTGAGGATGCCTTTAAAGTTAATATTGAAAAAGTAGATGACAATGTAAATATCAAGTTAGTACTTGGTAAAGATATATATTTATATGATGATAAAATTAAAGTATCAATAGTAAAGCCTCAAGAATTTGATATAACTGAAGAAGTTAATATTCCTGCGCCAACTGAGTATGATGGTTTCATTGTTCAGTTAAATGATTTAGATATAAATATTCCAGTTTCACTTTTAAAAGCAAAAGTTGATGCAAAGGAATACGAAATAAAGCTTGATTATCAAGGTTGTTCAAAACAAGGTTTATGTTATGCACCTATGAATAGTTCTGAGACTATTGCTTTAGCTTCAAGTGTAGCATCAACTGGAAATTCTGCAACTACTTCAACTGATGTAACAAGTACAAACGCTGCAGCAGCTGAAAATTCTCAAAATGAGACTGATATTATTGCTCAAAATTTAAAGGGTGGTAATATCTTATTGATTTTAGCTACATTCTTTGGATTTGGGTTGTTATTATCTTTAACACCTTGTATATTCCCTATGATTCCAATTTTATCATCTATTATAGTTGGAGCATCTCAAAATGAAAAAATGACTGCATCTAAAGGTTTCTTTATGTCTTTAGTTTATGTATTAGCAATGAGTTTTGCATATACAATAGCTGGAGTAATTGCAGGAATATTTGGTGCAAACTTACAAGTGGCACTTCAAAATCCATGGGTACTTAGTGTATTTGCCTTAGTTTTTGTGGCTTTAGCCTTTTCATTGTTTGGATATTATGAAATTAGATTACCAGCTAGTTTACAAAGTAAAATCCAAAACTCAACAGAAGGTAAAGAGAAGCAAGGTATATTTGGAATTGCTGTTATGGGATTTTTATCTGCACTTATAGTTGGACCGTGTGTAGCACCTCCATTAGCAGGAGCATTAATCTACATTGGACAAACAGGTGATGCTGTTTTAGGTGGAGCTGCTTTATTTGTAATGAGTATAGGAATGGGAATTCCATTATTATTAATAGGACTTGGAGCAAGTAGATTTATGCCAAAACCAGGTGGATGGATGGATAGCGTGTCTAAAGTGTTTGGTATAGTAATGCTTGGTATTGCTGTGTGGATGTTAGATAGAATTATTGATCCAATTTATACTATGTATATGTGGGCTATTTTACTAATTGCTTTAGGTGTGTATATTAAAACATATCAACATATTTTAATTCAGATTTTAACAGTTGTGTTTATAGCTTTAGGTGTAAGTGTTTTAGTTGGTGCTTTAAGTGGTCAAACTAATCCTTTAAAACCTTTTGAAAAGTTTACTACAGGTAAAGTTACAAATGCTCAAAATAGTATAAAATTTACGTATGTTAAGAATTTAGATGAACTAAATGAGCAAATAAAACTTTCATCAAAGCCTGTTATGTTAGACTTCTATGCTGATTGGTGTATATCATGTAAAGAGTTAGAAGGAATTACTTTTAAAGATGAAAAAGTAATTGCTAAACTTAATGAGTTTACACTATTAAAAGCTGATGTTACAAAAAATACAGATGATGACAAAGAAATGCAAAAGAAATTTGGAGTTGTAGGACCACCTGCACTTATTTTTTGGGACAAAGATAACAATGAAATAAAACAAGCAAAAATTGTGGGATATAAAAATCCTACTGATTTTTTAGAGATAGTTAATAAAAATTTCAAATAAGGTAAGAACTTGATGACATATAGTGAATGGTTTGAAATGCAAGGAAATCTTCATGGGGAAGTTATGAAGAAACTTGTAGGTAAAACACAAGAAGAAATTATAGAATACTTTAGATTTGATAATATGGTGAAAAATGAACCTGATTTTTGTCCTTTATATAAAGACAATAAAAAGTGCCATGATTATGAAAAATTAAATTGCTATTTTTGTGCCTGTCCAAACTTTAGATTTAAAGATGAGGGTTACAAAAAAGTTGATGGTAAAACTTTATATTCTACATGTTCTATTAACTCAAGGGATGGCTCTCAGTTTATTGGGGATGATTACATTCATCAAAACTGTAGTGGCTGTATCGTACCTCATAGGGATAAATATATTAAAAATCACTTTAATACAAATTGGTTTGAAGCTATGAGTGAAGTTAAAGAAGTAAAAGAATTTAGAGAAACAAAATAAACAAAAAATGAAAGAAAAATTATACTTTATTCCTGGATTAATGTGTGATGAAAGATTATGGAGTCGAATGGCTCCATATCTTGAAGATAAATATGAACTAATCTACTTAAAAATTCCCCATACTTTAGATTTTGATGAAATCAATACTATTTTAAATGAACAAATAAAAGAAGATAATATAAAACTTTTAGGTTTTTCATTGGGTGGATATATTTCTTTAAATTACTCATTAAAATACCCACAAAAAGTTTCACAGCTATTTTTACTAGCAGCATCTGGATCTGTATCATCTAAAAAAGAGATAGATAGAAGAAGAAAAATGATGATCGAAGCTAGAGATTTTGATTTTGAAGCACCTGGTGTTGATAAAATCTATACTTTAATTGATGAAAACTCAAATAATGATTTAGAGATGATAAATCTAATTCAAGATATGTTCTTACATTTGGGTAGAGAAATTTTTGAAATGCAACTTCAACTAACTTTTGAAAGAAAAAATCTTTTAAAAGAGACTATTGCTAGTACTATGCCTTTAAATATAATATATGGTGATAAAGATAGATTAGTTGATGATAATTGGATTAAAGAACTTGAAAAACAAAGATCTAAAAATATAAGTTTTAAAAGTATAAGTACAACATCTCATAATATTCCTTTAGATTTTCCTAAAGAAATATCACAAGAAATATTAAGAAGTTAGTTCTTCTTTTTTATTAACATTACAAATTATATCTATAATCTCACCGCTGTTTGAACAAAAGTTTCCATTCTTTTCAATAAGTAATAAATCCTTTGCTAAACCTCTATGTGTATGTAGTTTAGCACTTTCAATTTCTATATTAAAATCATCAAATACCTTAGCTATATGGGCAAATAAACCTTTTTGATCTTTAGTAACTATGTTCATAGATGCTAAATAAGATGTATGATTACAGTTTACACTAATATCTCTTGTTCTAATTTCAGGAACTTTTTGTTGTATTTTCTTACTCATATCAAATGAGTCTTCAATAACACTTGCGATAAACTTTATATCATCATGGTCAATTTTCTCTGTAAATGAAATTTCAAATGCTTTTTTGTTGTCAAATAACTTATAAATATTCATGTTAGAAATATTTAAAAACTCTAACTTACCAAGTAAATATCCAAGGTTTAAAGGTATATTTCTGATAATTCTTATACTT
>JBDNBT010000066.1:0-2513 GCA_039767755.1 Sulfurovum sp. | reverse complement strand
GTAGAATTTTTATTAAACGGATTAAAAGAACTTGAATATAGAGGTTATGACTCAGCTGGAATTGCTGTATTAAACGATGATTCTATAGATGTATATAAAGCATTAGGTAAGTTAAAAAACCTTGAGGAAAAAACTACTACAGCTATAAATAAAGAGTTTAATTTAGGAATTGGTCATACAAGATGGGCAACTCATGGAAAACCTACAGAATTAAATGCACACCCACATTTAGGTGAATATTCATATGTTGTTCACAATGGTATTATTGAAAACTACAAAGAACTAAAAGATGATTTAACTAAGAAAGGTCATAAGTTTGTATCTCAAACAGATACTGAAGTTATTGTACATCTTTTTGAAAACCTTAATAACCAACTAAACAACACAACACAAGCCTTTAAACAAACGATTGAAAAACTTGAAGGTGCTTTTTCTATTTTACTTATTTCAAAAGCAGATCCATCTAAAATCTTTTTCTTTAAACACGGAAGCCCGCTGATTATTGCAAAAGGTAAAGAAGAAGGAGAAGCCTTATTTTCTTCTTCAGATGCACCACTTATTGGACTTGCAGGTGATGTTGTATATCTTGAAGATGGAGTAGGTGGAGTTGTAACAAATGGAGAAATAGAGTTCTTTAGTGATGATTACACATGGTCAAGTTTACCTGAGTCAAAACAGTATGCACAAAAAGATGGTTTTAGATTTTTTATGGAAAAAGAGATCCATGAGCAAGCGGATGTTGTAGTTGATACTATGCTTGGAAGAATCAAAGATGAAAATATAGACTTTGATGAAATTGATTCAAGTATTATTGAAGGTATAAATGAAATCAAAATCTGTGCATGTGGTACATCATATCATGCTGGTTTAACGGCTTCATATTTATTTGAAAGATTATCAAAAACAAAATGTAATGTTGAAATTGCAAGTGAGTTCAGATATAAAGAACCGCTACTAACTAAAGACACATTATTTATAGTTATATCTCAAAGTGGTGAAACAGCTGATACTTTAGAAGCATTAAAAATGGCAAAGGAAGCGGGTCTTAAAACACTTGTAGTATGTAATGTTGACAATTCATCTATGACAAGAACTGCTGATTATAGTATTCTTACAAGAGCTGGAATTGAAAAAGGTGTAGCTTCAACAAAAGCATTTACAACACAAACAGTTGTTTTATGGATGTTAGCACTATATTTTGGAAAAAACAAAGATGTAATTTCAAATGAAAAGATGCAAGAAGAACTACACGCTTTAAGAGAAGTTCCAAAGTCACTTGTTGTATATGACTTTATTCATGAAAAATGTAAAAGATTATCAAAAAGATATTTACATGGACATGGTTTCTTTTTCATAGGTAGGGATGTATTCTTTCCACTTGCACTTGAAGGCGCTTTAAAGTTAAAAGAAATTTCATATTTACACGCTGAGGGATATCCAGCTGGTGAAATGAAACATGGACCAATAGCCTTAGCTGATCCTGAGTTATTTACAATTGCGTTAATGCCTGAAAACTTACTATATGAAAAAATTAAATCAAATGTTGAAGAACTAAGTGCTAGAGATAGTACTATTTGTACAATTTCTCCGATTCCTTTTGAGTTAAGTGATGATTATATTAGAACTAATAAGTTTGATCATTACATGTTGGAATTTTTTGAGATGTTAGTTGTGGTTCAGTTATTATCTATGGAAATATCAGTTAGACTTGGAAATGATGTAGATATGCCTAGAAATTTAGCAAAATCTGTAACTGTTGAGTAATATTAATATAACTTTAAATATAATTCTGTAATAATAACTAAAACTATAACATACAGGATTTAACATGAAAAACATTAAATTAATATTCTCTCCAAGTGAACTAGAAAAAATTAAAATACTTGCTAAAATAAACGGTCTAGATGTTGAAGAATATATAAAAGAGTTAATTAATACTAAAATAGAAGAAGAAAATAAAATTTAAACAAATTGTAAGTATAAGTTACCTATAATTCTTCTCACGGATGCGGGAGTAGCTCAGTTGGCTAGAGCTTCTGCCTTCCAAGCAGATTGTCGCGAGTTCGAGTCTCGTCTCCCGCTCCATTTAAAAAGCCTTATTTGAAAAGTTTCCAACTTTCCAGATAAGGCTTTTTTTAACTTTAATTTTTAAATGCTTCCTTAGCTCAGCTGGATAGAGCAACGCCCTTCTAAGGCGTAGGTCATACGTTCGAATCGTATAGGGAGTACCACTACTTATTTATACTAATCAACCAACGTTTCAAAAAATCTATTCTAGAGTATTTTAAAGCACCAAGATCAAATTTATATTGCATATATGGATGGCCTAAATTCCAAAAGTCAAATTTTTCTTTTTCTAAATATTTCCCTAAAAGCACCATTTGAAGTTTGCCCCAGTTTTTATATAATTTTTCCTTTGAACTAAATCCTGTTAGTGATGTATATGTTTTTCCTATTAAATATCCTATTTCTGCTGCAACTAATTCATCTTTTTCATTTGAAAGTTCCACACT
>JBDNBT010000065.1:0-4924 GCA_039767755.1 Sulfurovum sp. | reverse complement strand
TATCGATGGAAAAACTAAGCTTTGGTATTTGAAGTAGTATCATGGCTGGCAATGAGATATAAATAACAAATTGATTTAGAATAGTTGGCGCATCTTTTGAAAATATATTTAGTCTTCTTAAAACGTAACCAATAAGTATTGCTAGTAAAATGAGTATAAAGTTTTCCATTAATATAAAACCTTTGAATTTTGAAGATTTTATCATAAAAATAATGAATTCTTTAATGATTATTTGATATAAATTAATTAAAGAATTTATATTTTATCAAGGATTATTAATGGAAAAAAGTTTTATGGAAGCTATGGATTTTAGACATGCTTGTAAGTTATTTGATGATACTAAAAAAATCAATGATGAAGATTTAAAATATATCTTAGAAATAGGACGAAAATCTCCATCTTCTTTTGGAATGGAACCTTGGAAGTTTTTAGTAATAACAAATGATGAGTTAAGAGAGAAGATTAGACCTTTATGTTGGAATCAACCACAAATTACAACTAGTTCTCATTTAGTAATTATACTAGCTGCAATTGAAGATGTTAAACCTGAATCAGGTACACCTTTAAGAAAATTCTCAAGAAGAACAATGCCTCAAGAAAAGTTAGATTTTTATACAAATAAATATGCTGAACATTTAAAAGAGACATTAAGCACTGATGAAAATATATTTGCGTGGACTTCAAGACAGACTTATCTTGCATTAGGAAACATGATGACAGGAGCTGCTATTAGAGGTATTGATACGTGTCCTATTGAAGGTTTTGAAAAAGAACCTTTAGAAGAACTTTTACAATTAGATACTAAGAAATATCAAGTTGCATGTGTATTAGGTTTAGGTTACAGAGTTAATCCACAATCTAGTCAATTAAGAGAAGATTTAAGTACTGTAGTTGAGTATATAAATTAAATTTTAAAGAGTTCATATAAAGAATAATTTTTTATATGAACTTGTCTGCTAACATTGAAGAACTAAGATAAGATCCCTCAACATTATTTAGATTAAAGTAATCACCACAAATACCTAAGTTTGTTTCTTTGTCAAAATAATATGGAATATCTAAAGTAGATTTAGCAAATGCATATTTCCATAAGTGAGGAATTGCAGTAAACTTTTTTATTTGTTCATTCTCTTTTACACCAAGAGATAGTTTTAACATTTCAAAAATTTCTTCTTTTGTATGTGAGTTTAGTTTAGTTGAATATTCATTGGAACAATGTATAACATAAGATGAAAAATCTTGATAACCGTACTTTTTAGAATTATTAATTATTTTTTCTATATTTTCATTTTTTTCAAATAGTTTTTCATCTAATTGAATGTAATCTTCACTATATAAAATAACATTAAATCTACTGTCATAATTTACAGAAGCTAAAGATGATCTAATATCTTCATTCAAATCAATTTCCATTTCAAGTATCTGTAAAGTAGGGATTGTAATAAATAGCATGTCAAACTCTTCATAAACATTACAATTAGCATCTTCAAGTTTCCATTTAGAATTTGTTTTGCTAGCTTTAGTGATTTTAGCTTGTTTTACTAAATCTTTTTTATCAATTAAAAATGAACACATTTTATTAGCACCATTTTTAGGAGTGAATCTATCGTATCTTGCTTTTAAAATATTTTGACTAGATAAGTATAGACACATATCTTTTAGCTCATCAGACTGTGGTTCTAAATAAGGTGTACCATGGTCAATAAACTTATCTCCAATGTACTTAGTACTAAGTCTACCACCTGTACCCCTTGATTTGTCAAATATAGTTATGTCATCATATTTTTCTTTTAGATTAAAATATAAATTACATCCACTAATACCAGCTCCAATTATAGCTATTTTCATTGTTACTCCGTTATTTGTATAGTAGTTTTAATATACCTAGGGCAAATAAACCTAAGGCTATTTCTTTTAATTCTTTGTCATATATAATCATGAAAATTGATGAAAATATTAATCCTAAAGATAAATTTACTGATTTTAAGTAGTCTTTTAATTCTTTTTTTAACCAAGCTATTTGGTTATTAGATAGTTCTATTTCAAGCTCTTTATTGTTAGCTTTTTTAATTACAGACTTTAAATCTTTTATAAAAAATGGTATATCTTTAAGCTCATCAATTAAAGTTTCTGTAATAGTTTCTTTTGCTCCAAGTGCTTTTGGAAGGTTGTTTTGTAATATCGGTAAAATATCTTTTACACCATTGAAGTTTTTAATATAAGTTGTACCTAAACCTTCTACAATAGCACTAACTCTTAAAATATATATAGCATCACTAGGAAGTTTAAATGGCATTTTTCTAGTACTCTCTAAAACTTCAAAAGCTAATTCTTGCATAGATTCACTATCCAAGTTATTGTTTGAGAAAATATCAAACATTTTACTTGTAAATTCTGCTAATTCATCAGTTGGTGCTTCATATGCAACAATTCCTAATTTCTTTGAAGCTAATATATAATCTTCGTAATTTTGTTCATTTGCTGCTTTAATAAGTTCAATAATTGCAACTCTTGAGTTATTTGGAACAGTTTTAACCATACCAAAATCTAACATTATAATTTCACCTTTTGTATTAATTAAAATATTACCTGGGTGAGGATCTGCATGGAAATAACCGTTTATCAACATTTGATCTGTATAAAAATCTACTAAATTTGAGATAATTTTCCTAAAGTCGATGTTATATTTAAAAATGTTTTCTTTATCATCAAATCTAAAGCCTTCTTCAAAACTCATTACAATTGCACTGTTACAACAGTATTGTTCGTATGGTACTGGAAAGTGAATATCACTTGATTCATATACTTTTGTAAATTTTTGTAAATTTTTTAATTCTGTGTTGAAGTTTACTTCATCTTTTATCATTTTGGAGAATTCACTCACTAATGCATCAATTGAGTTTTTCGTATAAAAAGAAAAAAGTGGTCTAAATATTTTGTTAAAAAAGTTTAATATATTTATATCAGCTGTAACTCTTTTTTTGATGTTTTTTCTTCTTAATTTAACTGCAACTTTTGTTCCATCGTCTAAATAAGCCACATGCACTTGACCTATTGAAGCACATGCAATAGGTATATCTTCAAATGATTTAAAAGGACTTATTTTAAATGCTCCATCAAAAACTGTTTTAAAGTCTTTGTTTTTCATTGGAGGTAATTGGTCGTGTAATTGTTTTAATTCATCAAGATAGTCTTCACTGAAAAAATCAGCTCTAGTAGCTAATACTTGAGCAAGTTTAATAAAACTGGCACCTAAATCTATAATGTATTTTTTTAATTTGACTGGTTTTAGTGGTTTTAAAAATAGAAAAGAGTTTTTTCTCTTAAATACTAAATAAATCGTTAACAGTATTAAAAATATTTTATAAACTCTTGCGATAGAGTAGTATTTAAAAAAATCAGTAAGCTTTTCTATTTTTTATCCCTCTTTAATTCTTTTAGTATTTCTTTTTTTATATTTTCCATATCATCTTTTGTAACTAGACCTAATTCATCGATTATTTCTTTTAAATGATCTTTCATTTTTTCTTTGGCTTTTTCATCTTCATGTTTGCCTCTTTCTTCTAATTTAGAAAAGAAATCTTTCATATCATCTTTTGATATACCATGTTTGCAATCCATGTTTTTCATCTCTTTTTCCATACTTTCTTTCATCATACTAGCAGCACCGAATCCTGCATAAATCATATTTTTTAACATATTTTATCCTTTTGAAATTTATTTGAAAATTATATTATTTCTACCAAGGTCCCTGAAACCTTGTTACTTTGTGATCAACTTTCATTTTGTGTTTTGTTTTTCTACCGTGAACTCTTTTTCTCCATCTGTCATAAGCTTTTTTCGAGATTAATGTTCTCATTTTATTTTTTACTTGATTTTCAGTTAATCCATATAGCTCATAAATAGTTTCAAATGTCGTTCTGTCTTGCCAAGCCATTTCAATAAGTCTATCAAGACTTTCTTCTTCGTAGAAAACCTCTCTTGTTTTAAACGGTCTTTTATTTTTATTTTTCATATTTTATATTATAAGAAAAGTTAAGATTTTAATATGCTTAATATGTAAACTTATTATATTATTGTATATGATAGCATAGTGTTTGTGGTAAAAGTTAGTATTATCTTAAAAATATTAGAAACTTAAAGATAAAGGTTTTATTTTAATTAAACTCATTCATCATATTCCTATATAATAATGGAACATGATTTTGTTGAAGCTTTAGGTTCTCTCTTTCTTTTATTGAAACAGCTTTAAAGAAGCTTTTCCATAGCTTATCAAACTTTTCTTCATTTTTTGAATAAGTAGGTTGTTCAAAGCTAGCTACATTTTGAATACCTTTAAACTCTTTTGTATGAATATACGCAATTTGTCTATCTAAATCATGAATTATAAAGTTTTGATTATTAAAACGTTTTTTAAAGTGTCTACCTAAAAAATAAACAACATTAAATTTTGATTGAGTTTGGGCATACAAACTTCCATCATCTAACTCTTTAAATCTAGCATAGGCATACATTTTATGTACATGTCTAAAAAGTTCATGTTCATATTTAGCCATATTATTTATAAAAGAATAGTTTATATTTTCAAGTTGTTTTTGGTCTTTAAAGCCTAAGATTATGTAGTTAAGTAAATCTAGTTCAAAGTTCTTTGTATCGCACATAAATGTATTAAAAATCTTTTCATAATAAAACTTATTAAACTTACTTTTTAAAGCTGTGAAGACTTTGGTATACTTTTCCTTATCCGTGTAAATTTCCACAATATCTTCAAAAACAAGCTCTACTTGAATATGTTCTTTTGTTACTTTTGTGGGACTTAGTTTTTCATAATATACATCATATACTAAAGTTAAAAAACCTTCAAAAGTCCCATCATAAACTAAGTGCATTAAAACTCTCCAAATACATCAAAAAGAGAAGGTTG
>JBDNBT010000064.1:0-9116 GCA_039767755.1 Sulfurovum sp. | reverse complement strand
TTTTATAGTAAAAAGACTTGAAATATATGAAAAGCTTAAAACAGATATTAAAGATTATGAACTAATAAGAAAATTATCACATGTAAATACTTTTATAAATAAGATACTTCCAAAACATGACAGTCAAAGTGGAATAGCTATGGATTATTGGGCTACACCTAAAGAGTTTTTAATAGATGGATATGGTGATTGTGTAGCTTATGCTTTGGCTAAATACTTTACTTTAATAGAGTTAGGCATACCAAAAGAAAAGCTATACTTATCTGTTGTGAAAGTAAAAACACAAAAAGACTTGCATATGGTTTTATTATATGTTGAAGATAAAAACAAAGCCCCACTTGTATTAGATAATCTTAGTTTCAGGCTAATTCCTTTTACTAAAAGACCAACACTAACACCAAAATTTGCATTTAATGAAATAGATTCATATCTATTAACAAAAAAAAATTCACAAAAAATGTAAGATTAGATTGGGGAAAAAAAGATAAATGGGCTGGAATTTTAAATAGAGTTTATAAACTCAATGAATAATCTTCAATAATATCAAAGTCAATCATAGCATTCATCAAAGCAATTCTTGAAGCTTTTTTTAAAAACTCTTCATCAATGTCTTTTTCAAATATATTTCTATTATCAAGGTGTCTTTGCCTTGATGTTCCATTTAAAAGCGATGTTTTTGGGGTATACCATATATTTTCAACTTCAATAGCAATATTTGCAATACTAGTATCTGTTAATAAACCATTTTTAAAAATCATAACCTCATCACTATTTTCTTTTTTTAAAAACAGTTCTTCAAGTTCTGTTCTATCTAAGTATTTTTTTGAATAATCTATATGATCACGTTTTACTATTTTAAAGCTTTTTATTTCTCTTTTTTTATATTCAAAAAACTCTACATTTATAATCTCATCATCATTATAAACAAGTTTACATCTTAAAAGTTTTTCAGATGGAGGATAAATGTATTCAGCTAAATTTAGTTCTTTGCCTATTGTTTTTACTACTCTTTTTAAATGATATTCTAAATTAAATACTTCATAATCATCACATTTAATAGTTTCAAAATACAAATCAATATCCTTTAAAATGGTAAATAAACTTTATCAAGCATTTCTTGATACTCTTTATTAGCATCACTATCACAAGTAATACCACCACCACTTTTATAAAATTTATTTCCTTTTTTATCTTCTTCAATAAACCTAATTAATACATAAGAATCTAGTTTTTTCCCATCGTATATTCCACATATTCCTGTGTAATATCCCCTATTATAACCTTCAATATTATTTATGATTTCTATTGTTTTTTTCTTTGGTGTACCTGTTATTGAACCTGCTGGAAGCATAGAAGTTAGAATATCGCCTAATTTTTCATTCCAATTTTCACTTAAGTTCCCTGAGATTTTTGAACTAACTTGTAAAAGTTTTTTATCCCCTGCGTTTATAGTATCAACAAATCTAAAGTCATCAACCCTAACATGGCTTGCGTTTATTGATAAATCATTTCTTAGTAAATCAACAACCATAGTATGCTCAGCCATCTCTTTTATATCACCTAAAATTAATGTTTTTGCATTTTTAATACTGCTATCAATTGTTCCTTTCATGGGATATGTTAGGATTTTATTTTCATTGATTTGTACAAATTTTTCAGGACTAAAACATACAAATTTGTCATTGTTGTTTTCAAAAAGTAGTTTAAATTTTGAATCAACCTTATCAAATATATCATTTAAAGAAAACTGCGTATGTATTTTTGTTTTAGTTGTAAGGTTTGCTAGATAAGTATTACCTTTTTTTATTTCTTCTTGAAGAATATCAAATTTACTTTTGTACTCTTTAAAATGTATAGGTTCTTTTTCTAAAGTAGTCTTAAAATCTATTTTGTTGTTTGGGTTTTCATTTATGTTGTATTTTATATTTTTAGGTAGCTTTGAAAGTTTTTCTATATATGATTTTTCTAAATCATAAGACAGCACAAATAAAAATGGTTCTTTGTCGGAACCAAATTTATTTAGTATTTCTTTTAAATCTTTAGTTTTGTTCAATTAATTTTCTTAATATTGCCATTCTAACAGCAACACCGTTTTTAACTTGTTCTAAAACCTTATTTCTAGGGTCTTTTAACATTTCATCACTAATATCAACATTTCTATTTACAGGACCTGGGTGTAATAAAAGTATATCTCTATCCCCAAATGTATCTTTAGTAATACAATAATCTTTTGCATAATCATTTAAAGATTCAAAAAAGATTTCATTATGTCTTTCAAGTTGAGTTCTTAAACTCATAACAACATCAACCTCATCAATAATCTCAGAGATATTATCATATTGTTTATGTTCATTGTGTTCTGCTTTAAAACAATCAGGTGCCACAAATAAAACTTCCATTCCAAATCTTGGAAGTAATCTTCTATTTGATCCTGCTACCCTTGAAGTTCTAACATCACCAACAATAGCAACTTTTTTACCTTCTGTGTCGTGATTAAAGTGTTCTCTAATTGTAAATAAGTCTAAAAGTGCTTGAGTTGGGTGTGCATGTTTTCCATCACCTGCGTTTATAATAGGACAATTAACATGATTAACTAAAGTTCCAGGTAATCCACAATCACTATGTCTCATAATAATAGCATCAGGACTCATAGCGTTTATATTTGCAACAGTATCAAATATAGTTTCACCTTTTTTAGTTGAACTTGTTCCCACATCTAAAGAAACAACTTCTGCACCAAGTCTTTTTGCAGCTATTTCAAATGCACTTCTAGTTCTAGTAGAGTTTTCAAAAAATAAAGTAACAATAATCTTACCTTTTAATGTTTCTCTAGATTGCATATCTAAATAATCTCTTGCCTCATCAAAAAGTTCTACAATTTCTTCTTTTGTAAAATCTGCTGTTCTAATTAAATGCTGCATTTATTTCCTTTAAATTTTAATTTGGATTATAGCAAAAAGCGAATAAAAAAACTTCAAAGTTTGTATTAACATTTAGTTTAAAATTTTTAGATATAATTTCTATCAAATGAACATAATTTAGGAAACTTAGATGCTAGAACAACTAGATAAACAGTATGTTATTCAAACATATGCAAGAAACTACGTAAATTTCAAAAAGGGAATAAACGCAACACTTTTTGATGATAATGAAAAAGATTATATAGATTTTACATCAGGAATTGGTGTGGTTTCGGTTGGTCACGGAAATAAAAGAGTAGCTGATGTTATAGCAAAACAAGCTAATAGTATTATGCATATCTCTAACCTTTATGGAATTGAGCCACAAGCTAAACTTGGGGAAAAGATCGCACAACTTTTAGATATGGATGTGGCTACATTTTTCTCAAACTCAGGAGCTGAGGCAAATGAAGGTGCTATTAAATTAGCAAGAAAATATGGTGAAACAAAATTTGAGAATAAAAGATATAAAGTAATTACTTTAGAAAATTCATTTCATGGAAGAACTATTACAACAGTTAGAGCAACAGGTCAAGCATCAATGCACTCACCAAACTTTGCTCCATATCCTGAAGGTTTTTCTTTTAATAATGCCATTGAAGATGTTTATAATAGCATAGACGATGAAACAGTTGCAGTTATGATTGAACTTGTTCAAGGTGAAGGTGGTGTTCAACCATTTGATAAAAAAGAGATTCAAGAATTAGCAAAATTCTTAAAGCAAAACGATATTTTACTTATCATTGATGAAGTTCAATCTGGTGCTTTTAGAACAGGTGAATTTTTAGCAACACAAGTTTATGAAATAGAACCTGATATCATCACTATGGCAAAAGGTTTAGGTGGTGGTGTGGCAATTGGTGCTGTTATAACTACCCATAAAGATTTATTTACTTATGGTGATCATGGTTCTACTTTTGGTGGAAATTATTTATGTACAGCTGCTGCTTTAGAAGTTTTATCTATTTTAGATGATTACAAAAACAGCGGAGAGTTAGATGAAACTATTATTTACTTTAACAATGAACTAAAAAAAGTTTATGAAGCAAATAAAGATTTATTTACAGATAGTGTTGGTCTAGGTTTAATGAGAGGTTTAAGGGTAAAAGATGCAGATACTTTAAGCAATATTATTAAAGAGTCATTTAATGAAGGTCTTTTAATTTTAAAAGCTGGAAGAAATACTTTAAGAATGTTACCCCCTCTAACAATAACAAAAGAAGAAATCCAAAAAGGATTTAAAAGGTTACAAAATGCCCTTGAAAAATGTAAAGACTAAATTAGTTTTAACAGGTTTATTAGCAAGTAATTTATTATTTGCTAATGAATATTTCGATGAAAAAATCATACAAGATAATAGAGTAGAAATACTAAATTTATCACAAGATCAAGCACAAGAAGATAGTGCTAAACTAAAAAAAGACTGGATTAATCCAATAGCTTTTTCTTTTAAAAAAGAGTATGGAAGTGACAATGAATATGAACTTTCATCTATAAGTGTTGATCAACCTATTTTCAAAAGTGGTGGGATTTATCAAGCAATTAAATTTGCAAATTCAAGCTATGATTTTGCAAGTTTAGAAATAGCCCAACAAAAAAAAGAGCTAATTAAAAGTGCTATAAACTTACTTTTTAATATCAATAAATTAGATTTAAATATTCAAAAATCACAGCTATTAGTTAAAAACGCACAAATAGATGTACAAAGAAAAAAAGAGCAAGTTTTAAATGGCTTTTTAGATAGTTCATTTTTAGATAATGCCCTACTTACTTTAAATGATACAAAGATTTCTTTAGCTGATTTAAAATATCAAAAAAAACAACTAGTCAATAACTTTAATAATATTTCATCTAAAAAATACACAGACTTAGCTACACCTAATTTTAAACTTTTCTCACAAGATGATTATATAAAAGAGAATTTTGAGATATTAAAAGCACAATCACAAATCAATAAAGACTACAACTTTAAAAATATGACCGTAGCAAAATATCTACCAACTTTTAGTGCTTATTACACTCATAATAACTATCATACACATGATGGAACTTTATCTAAAACAAATACAAATACTTATGGACTAAAAGTTTCAATACCTTTAGATGTAAGAACTTTTAATGACATTCAAAGTGATAAAATAGAGTATTTAAAATCAAAATTAAGTTTAAAAAACACAATTGATGATGAAACTACAAACTACAACAATGCCATGGATAAGATATCTATGATTGAAGAAAAAATTTCAATTGTAAATGAAGATTTAAGTGTGTATGAGTCTATTTTAGAGATTATGAAACAAGAAAAAGATGCCCAATTAAAAACACAAAGTGATTATGACACTTTAAAAAACTCTAGTGAAATAAAAAAGCTAGATGCTAAAACTTACGAAATAGACAAGCAGTTAGAACTACTTGAACTATACGCTAAACTAAAAAAATAAGAAGTAATTACTTCTTATTTTTTATACTTTGATTTTAAGTTAATATAATAATTAATTTCATCAGGAGTTAATATCTTGATTGTATTTGTACTACCAGGCATTCCAACAGGATATCCAACAGTAGCAATATAAGTTCTACCATCTTCTAATAAACCCCTATCTTTTAGTTTTACTAACATTTTTTGGAACATTTTTGATGCTTGAGACTCTTTGATTGTATCAATTGATTCAACACCCCAAATTGCAGTTAAACTATTTAATACTTTCTTCTTATGTGTAAAGGCATAAATAGGAGTTTTTGGTCTATATCTAGACATTTTTATGGCTGATTTTCCTGAACTTGTTAAAGCTAAAATACCAGCAGCATTTATATCATCAGCTAATTTTGTTACAGAAGATTGAATCACATCAAACTCATCCATAAATTGGAATTTATTGTGTTTTTGATAGTTATAAATATCCTCTGTTTTAGCAATAATATTACTCATAGTATCAACTACATTTTCAGGATCTTCACCAACAGCACTCTCTTCACTTAACATAACAACATCAGTTCCGTCTAAAACTGCGTTTGCCACATCTGAAATTTCTGCTCTTGTTGCTCTTTCATTTTGAGTCATTGATAAAAGCATTTGAGTTGCAGTTATTACAGGCATACCCTTAGCATTTGCTTTTTTAATAAGCATTTTTTGAATTGTAGGTACATCATAATATGGAACTTCAATTCCTAAGTCTCCCCTTGCTACCATTAAACCATCTGAATGCTCAATGATTTCATCGATATTTTCAACAGCATCAAACTTTTCAATTTTTGCTATTAATTTTCCTTTATAATCTCCAATAAGTTCTTTAGCTCTTTGCATATCTTTTGCATTTTGTACAAATGAAATAGCAAAATAATCAACTTGATTTTTAACACCCCAAGCGATATCTATTTCATCTTTTTTTGTAATTACATCAATATCTATTACAGTATTAGGAAAGTTTATTCCTTTTTTAGAACTTAAAACACCGTGATTTTCAACTATTGCTTTTACTTCATTTCCAGTTTCAATAACTTTTGCTCTAATTGTTCCATCATACAAATAAATATATTCATCATTTTTTACTTTATCAAGTAGTTCAGGATAATTTGTAGATACAACATACTGTTTATCTGCAACTTTATATCCAACTACCTCTTCTTTTTTAAAGGTAATCACATCACCTCTGTGAAGTTCAAAGGGTTCTTTAACATCCCCTATTCTAACCTTTGGTCCTGAGATATCTTGCAATATTCCAACGGTAGTACCTAAGTTTTTCATAGCTGTTCTAATATTTATAATAGTACTTAAGTGATAATCATGATCCCCATGTGAGAAATTTAATCTAAACATATTAGCACCAGCTTTTATAAGCTTTTCAATCATTTCAATACTATTACTAGCTGGGCCCAATGTTGCTAAAATTTTTGTTCTTTTTTTCATTATTTCTCCTATATATCTTTTTTAATTTTAATTTTTTGTTATTACATTCAAGTTACATTATAAGGTTATTTCACATTAGATATGATAAAATTCTTGCTTCAAGGAAATTAAGGTACTAAAACTCATGAATGTAAACTTTCAAAAGATAATTATAACATCAATTTTAATATTTATACTAACAGGATGTACATCAAATAACCAAAATCTAGGTCAAACAATAAACAGTAACAAAAGAGCCATTACAGGTGGAACGATTGGAACTATTTTGGGTGCTGTTATTGGGCATCAGATTTCTTCAAAGAACTCTTCTAAAATAATTGGAGCAGTTGCAGGTGGAGTTATAGGTTCGGCTATTGGTTATAATTTAGATAAACAAGCAAAAGAATTAGAAGAAAAATTAAAAGCAAAGAAAATAAAAGATACTAAAGATGCCCAAGAAATTCAAAATGATATTTTGATTTTAAGTGATGAAAAGTATGTGAAAATTATCTTTAAAAACTCTAACTTTTTTGAAATAAATGATGATGTACCAAGTAGTGATTCTGCAAGTAAACTTTTAACTTTATCAAAAGTTTTAAAAAAATATCCAAATACAATTATTCAAGTTACAGGGCATACAGATAGTGATGGAAGTTATGAATATAATGAAAAGCTATCACAAAAAAGAGCTAATAATGTTGGTGAGATTATTCATTCATCAAATATAGAAAATAAAATATATGCAAGGGGTTGTTCTTTTTCTAAACCCCTTGTTAAAAATAATACAAAAGAAAATAAAGCTACAAATAGAAGAGTTGAAATATATTTATTTGAAAATGAAAATAGTGTATTTGACACTTGTGAGGTAAATTAATGATTAGATTTAAAGAGTATTTTAACTCATGGTTATATGATAAAGATGGATATTACGCAAACTATAAAAGTATAGGTAAAGATGGGGATTTTTACACAGCAGTTTCAACTTCACCTTTTTTTGGTGGAACTATTGCAAAAAAAATAATCTCTTCTATTGAAGATGGATTTTTACCAAAAAACACTACTATTGTTGAAATAGGTGCTCATCATGGTTATTTACTTGCAGATATAATACAATTTATTTATTCACTAAAACCAAAATTACTAGAAACATTGAATTTTGCAATAGTAGAAAGGTTTGAAAATCTTCAAAGCCAACAAAAAAAGTATCTTTATGATTCTTTTGGTGATGCTATAAAGCTAAGTCATTATGATGATATAAGTGAGATAAAACTAGATCATGCATACATAGTTGCAAATGAAATATTTGATGCCTTTGCTTGTGATATGGTATATACAAATGACAAAGAAAAGCTTCAACTAGCACATGTAAAAAACAATAAAATAGTTTTTGAAGATTGTGATGATAAAAACATAATAAATCATTGTGAAAAGTATCAAATTACCAAAGGTGAGATTTGTTTAGATTATGAAGGTTTTGCAAAACTTTTATGTAAAAACTTTGGTAAATTTGAATTTCTAACTTTTGATTATGGGGATAGATTTCCAAGGAATGATTATAGTACAAGGGTATATGAAAAACATAAAACTTATCCTATTTTTGAAGATGATTTAGACTTAAAAAAACTATATAAAAAAAGTGATATTACCTATGATGTTCATTTTAATTATCTAAAAGATTGTTTTAAAAACTGCGGTTTAAAAGATGAAAATGTAGTGTTTAATACTCAATTAAAGTCTTTAGTTGATTATGGAATTTTAGATTTACTTGAAATATTAAAAGCAAATGTTGATGAAAATACTTATTTAAAGCAAACTGCAAATGTAAAGGTACTTTTAGAGCCAACGGGAATGGGTGATAGATTTAAAACTTTAAATGTGAGAAAAGATTAATCTTTTAGTGTTTATGTTTTAAAAGGAAGAAAATATTATTCTTCCTTTTAATTTTTGTAATTATGCTGCTTTTTTAACAGTTTTTTTAGCTATTTTTTTAGCTACTTTTAATTTTGTAGGTGCTTTTTTAGCTACTGCTTTTTTTACTACTTTAACTAATTTAGTAGCAGCTTTCTTTTTTAACTCTACTTTTTTAACAGCTTTTTTAGCTACTTTCTTGATTACTTTCTTTTTTAATTCTTTTGCCATTTTGTTTTCCTTTTTATTTTTTTACTACTAAAAGTAATAAATTATAGAGAATTATTATATATTATTATTTAAATATATATTAAAAGAATAAAGTATATAAGTTTATATAATATTTAAAACTTGATGTTTTT
>JBDNBT010000063.1:0-10717 GCA_039767755.1 Sulfurovum sp. | reverse complement strand
TGTAATTGGTCAAAATGAAGCAAAAAAGACAATTGCATTAGCACTTAGAAATAGATATAGAAGAATGAGAGTTACACAACCTTTACAAGATGAGATTATGCCTAAAAACATTCTTATGATAGGTAGTACAGGGGTAGGTAAAACTGAAATCGCTAGAAGATTAGCAAAAATGATGGGATTACCTTTTGTAAAAGTTGAAGCTAGTAAATACACAGAAGTTGGATTTGTCGGTAGAGATGTTGAATCTATGATTAGAGATTTAGTATTTGAATCTATTGCTTTAGTTACTAAAGAATATGAAGATACTATAAAAGATAAAATAGATGATGAAGTAAATAAAAAGATTATAGAGATATTAGTACCGTCATTACCTGAAACAGCTAGTGAAAATGCTAAGGAATCTTTTATTAAAACTTACAACACTATGGAAAAGAAACTTTTAAATGGTGATTTAGATGAAAAGAAGATTGAAATAGAAGTATCTAAAAAAACTCATGTAGAGATTTTAGATTCTAATATGCCACTTGATATGACATCTATGCAAGAAAGCCTGAATAAAATGCTAGGTGGCCTTGATAAAAACAAAGTAAAAAAAGAAGTAGAAATAAAAGATGCAAAAGTACTTTTAAGACAAGAAGCCAGTGAATCTTTACTTGATACTGAAGCTATTAAAATTGAAGCTATTAAAAGAGCTGAGAATGGCGGGATTATTTTCTTAGATGAAATAGATAAAATTGCATCTGGAAAATCTAATCAAAATCAAGACCCAAGTAAAGAGGGTGTACAAAGAGATCTTTTACCTATAGTTGAGGGTTCAAGTGTTCAAACTAAATTTGGTCAAGTTAAAACAGATCATGTTTTATTTATAGCAGCTGGCGCATTCCATGTATCAAAACCAAGTGACTTATTACCTGAGTTACAAGGAAGATTTCCTTTAAGAGTAGAATTAGAATCACTTGATGAAGAAGCATTATATAAAATTCTGACAAATACTAAAAACTCTTTATTAAGACAATATCAAGCTTTACTTGAAGTTGAGGAAGTGGAATTAGAATTTGATGATGAGGCTATAAAAGCCTTTGCTAAGTACTCAGTTACTGCAAATCAAATGACTCAAGATATTGGAGCTAGAAGACTTCATACTGTTATTGAAAAAGTAATTGAAGATATATCTTTTGGTGCTGATGAAAACAGTGGTCAAAGAGTTGTAGTTGATAAAAAACTAGTAGAAGATAAGTTAGACGTTATTGTTGAAGATGATGATTTAGCTAAATATATTTTATAGTTTTATTTATCAAGAAATTTTAGATAAAATATATGTATTAAATCACGCAATATCATACTTTAAATTTTATAAAATCAAATTTAGAGATATTGTGTGTAAATATATTAATGAATGCTAATTACAAAAATTATTAGCAATATTGTGAAATTTATAATTAAAAGGTTTTATTATTATAATTGATACTCACTGTCATATTGACAATAAACAATATTACGAAGATTACGATGAGGTAATAAATAGAGCATTAGAACATGGTGTCAAAGGATTTTTAATACCTGGTGCTGATTTTGAAGATTTACCTCAGGCTATAAAACTTGCTGAAAAATATGATAGTGTTTATTTTTCAGTTGGAACTCATCCCTATGATATAGAAAAATATGATGAAAAAATCATGGATATGTATGTAAATCATCCTAAGTGTATAGCTATTGGTGAGTGTGGACTGGATTATTTTAGATTGCCTGAAGATGAGAAAGAAAAAGAAGAAAATGTAGCCTTACAAAAAGAAGTTTTTATTTCTCAAATTAAATATGCAAAAAAAGTAAATAAACCACTTATTGTTCATGTAAGAGAAGCATCTAATGATTCAAGAATAATTCTTGAAGAGTATGGCGCAAAAGAAGTTGGTGGAGTTTTACATTGTTATAATGCAAGTGAACATTTATTGCCATTGGCTGATCATGGGTTTTATTTTGGAATAGGTGGAGTTTTAACTTTTAAAAATGCTAAAAAGTTAGTGGAAATTCTTCCAAAGATACCAAAAGAAAAACTTATTTTAGAAACAGATGCACCATACTTAACTCCACATCCACATAGAGGTCAAAGAAATGAACCGTATTACACTACATTTGTAGCTGATAAAATGGCAGAACTTTTAGATACACCTAAAGAGGAAATTGAAGAGTTAACAACAAATAATGCTATAAAATTATTTAATGAATTTTCTTCTATAAAAAAGGATTAAGATAGTGCTTAATATGAAAAACACTTCAATTTTATTTTTAACTGCGTCTGTATTGATGTTTTCAGGCTGTTCAACTAAAAAAACGTACTCATATGGAGGATCAAGTTCTAATTCTCAAAGTTCTATAAACTCATTTCATAAAGATACAGGAAATGGAAAAATTAGAAACTCAAAAGCTGTGCATAGGGCAACTTTAAGAGCCTATGAGGTTTTTGGAGAGACTTATTATCCATTTGTTCCTAAAATGGGTCAACAGTTTAGGGGAATAGCATCATGGTATGGTCCAAATTTCCATGCTAAAAAAACATCAAATGGTGAAACATACAACATGTATGATATGACAGCAGCTCATAAAGAATTACCTATGAATACTATGGTAAAAGTTTATAATGTGGAAAATGGAAAATCAGTTATTGTAAGAATCAATGATAGAGGTCCATTTGTTGATGGAAGAATAATTGATTTATCAAATACAGCTGCCCATAAAATTGATATGGTAAAAAAAGGTACAGCTAAAGTTGCTGTTACTGTTTTAGGTTTTAATGGTGAGATTAATAATAATCAAGCACCTCAATTTAACTCTCCTAAAAACAATCCATACTTAGGTGCACCAATACATGTTGAACAAAAAGTTGAGAAGATTGAAAAACTTGATAATGTAAAAGTTACTAGTGAATCAAAAATTGCCATTGGTGGACAATATAATATTCAAGTTGGTGCTTTTTCTAATATGGATGGAGCTTTACAAACTAAAGCTAAGTTTGAAAAACTGTTAAATAGAAACGTAACTATTAAATCAGTTCCAAAAAATGATAAAATATTACATAAAGTATATGTAACAGATTTTGATTCATATAATAGTGCAAGTTCATTTAGAAATGACTATGGCTTAGACGGCGCTGTTATAGTTGAAAATTAATAGGAAATAATTATGACTAATTTTGAGAGAAAAACAAAAGAAACAGATATTAAATGTATAGTTGATATTGAAGGTAATGGTACATCAAAAATCAATACAGGTATTGGATTTTTTGATCATATGCTTGAAGCATTATCAAAGCATAGTGGAATAGATATTGAACTTTCTTGTGAAGGTGACTTACATATTGATGGTCACCACACAGTTGAAGATTGTGGAATTGTTTTAGGTAAAGCTTTAAAGAAAGAAATTTTTCCAATTTCAAATGTGGAAAGATATGGAAATGCTACAGTTGTAATGGATGAAGCATCAACTTCTTGTGCTTTAGACTTATCAAACAGACCTTATTTAGTATATGAAGCAAATATTCATGGAAAAGTAGGGGAGTTTGATGTTGAGTTAGCTGAAGAGTTTTTCCATGCTTTAAGTGGTAATGCTGGACTTACAGTACATATCATAAATGAAAGAGGAAGAAATAAACATCATATTTTAGAATCAAGTTTCAAAGCTTTTGCTGTTGCTTTAAGAAGAGCATTAGTAAAAAATGAAAAATTAGGAATTCCTAGCACTAAAGGTGTTTTATGATTGAGTTAGTTGTTCTTGATGTTGATGGTACATTAACAGATGGAAAGATTATTTATTCTAATAATGGTGATGAAATAAAAAACTTTGACGTTGCAGATGGTTTAACTATCGCTGCTTGGACAAAAAAGTTTGGTAAACATGTAGCTATTATTACAGGAAGAGAATCAAAACTAGTAGAAAGAAGAGCTAAAGAGCTTGGAATAAATCATCTTTATCAAGGTGTACATAACAAAGATGAAGTATTACAATCTATTTTAGACAAAGAAAACTTATCATGGAATCAAGTTGCTGCTATTGGTGATGATTTAAATGACTATAAGATGCTAAAAAAAGTTGGATTATCTTTCACTCCTGCTAATGGAACTCATTACTTAAAAGAGTTTGTAAGTGTTACATGTAAAAACAAAGGTGGTGAAGGCGCTGTTAGGGAAATGTTTGAGTATATCTTCAAAGAAGATGGACTTGAAGAGGAGTTTTTAAATTTATGGATATAAGGTATTTAGCTTTAACTTTTTTAGCAGTTAGTACTGCTTATTACTTTGTTCCTGTTGAAAATAAGAATATAAACAAAGAGAAAGTTGATGTACCTCAAGTGATATTTGAAAACCCTTTAATGTATACATTAACAACTAAAGAGGTTTCAAATATCATTAAAGCAAGTAATGCAGTTCGATATAGTTCTAAAGATGAGCTTTATAATGCGACTATATATTTAAAATCTAAAAATCCTAAAGAGTATGCTATAGAAAAGTTAAGTGCTGATTATATAAAGAAAACTGGATTTAATTACTATCTTAAAGATAATGTTGATTTTAAAAGGGATAATTTCTTTAATGTAAAAACTAGCGAGCTTTATTTCGATGATAAAAATAAAGTTGCTTCAAATAGTGTTCCTTATAATGGATTTTACTATAACAATGACTTTGATGGTAGTCATTTGGACTTTAGGTTAAATGATAATCTGATGAAATCAAAAAATATCCATTTTGAAATTGATATGAACAAAGGTGTTAAATGAAATTATTAAGTTTTTTATTATTAGGTGCTTTAACAGCATGTGCAGCGAACGAAAAATTAATCATAGATGCATTAGATTTTAAGATGGATGATAAAAAAGGTATTTCTATTTTTACAGGTGATGTAAAGATGAAAATGTCTCAAGATAAATTAAATGCTCAAAAAGTTGAAGTATTTTTTGAAAATACACAAAATGGAAAAACTCCTACAAAATATATAGCAACAGGTAAAGTTGATTTTGAGATTAATACAAATGAAAAGCATTATATAGGAAATGGTGAGAAACTTATATATGAACCAGCTAAACAAAAATATTTAGTATCAGGTAATGGATATTTAGAAGATATTAATACCCAAAGAAAAATTTATGGTGAAGAAATATATGTAGATCAAATTTCTGGTGAAGCTAGTGTTAAAGGTACAGCTAAAAAACCTGTTAGGTTTATTATAGATTTAGAAAATAAAGACAAGACAAAGGAAAACAACTAATATGAGAATAGTTGATGCAAAATTTTTAACTTCAGCACAAAGTATAAGTGATTCTCCAACTCCTGATATGGTAGAAGTTGCTTTTTTAGGTAGATCAAATGTTGGTAAATCATCTTTATTAAATACATTAACAAATAGGAAAGGTTTAGCAAAATCTTCTTCAACACCTGGTAAGACTCAATTAATAAACTATTTTGATATTAAGTTTAAGACCCAAAGTGAAGAAATGCCAAATCTATTTTGTAGATTTGTGGATTTACCAGGATTTGGTTATGCAAGGGTATCTAAAAGTTTAAAAGCTGAATGGAATAGAAACTTAACAGGATATTTAGAACAAAGACCAAATTTACAAATATTTGTACACTTAATAGACTCAAGACATCCACAACTTGCAATTGATGAAAATGTTGATGAGTTTTTAGCAAGTATTAAAAGAGGTGACCAAATTGTTATCCATGCTTTTACAAAAACCGATAAGCTAAAACAAAATGATTTAGCTAAATTAAAAAGACAATACCCAGATGGAATCTTCATTTCAAATCTTAAAAAAAGAGGTATAATAGATTTACAAAATAAAATTACAGGATATTTATTTGGAAATCAAATTTTATAAACCAGATGTAACTCATATTCCTTTAATGCAAGAACTTGTAAAAAGTGAAGTTGAAAGTGGTAAAATCTTATTAAGAACAGAAGATGAGATGGCTACTACTATAAGATCTTATACTATTGTTGAAGTTGATGGAAATATGGCTGGATTTACAGCTTTACATATACACTCGCCAAGATTAGCAGAAGTAAGAAGTTTAGTAGTATCTAAAGATTTTAGAGGGCTAAAATTAGGTCAAAAGCTAGTTGATACATGTATTAGTGAAGCAAAAGAATATAAGCTAGAACAAGTATTATCTTTAACTTATGAAAAAGGTTTTTTTGAAAGCTGCGGTTTTCATGAAATCGAAAAAGAAAATATCCCTGAACACAAAATATGGGCTGATTGTATAAGATGTAAACACTTCCCAATTTGTGAAGAAGTAGCAATGGTCTATAACTTATAGAACCTTTGCTAACTGATTTTTAATACTCACAGGTACAAAAAACATTGATACTACATATGACATCAATGTTCCTCCAATTAAAGCTACACCTAAACCACCAAATACAGCATCTGTAGCTAATAAAGACGATGCAAATACCATTGTAAGAACTGTGAGAATAATAGGCTTAGATCTTGTTGCTGTTGCCCTTGCAATTGCTTCATTTATACTAAGATTTTCTTCTTTTACTAATTGTCTTGAAAAGTCTATTATAAGTGTAGAGTTTCTTGAGTTTATTCCTATTAAACCTATAAATCCTATAAGTGAAGTTGCTGTTAAGTAAAATGTATCATCTGTAAAAAAGTCCATAATTACATGGGCAAAAATAACTCCAATAATTGAAACAAAACTAGCTAGTACTATTCCACCTGATATGGCAAAATTTTTATAGTACATTACCATTAAGAAAAAGATTAAAACCATAGCTATTATAAACGCTCCACCTAAATCTCTAAAGGTATCAAGTGTAACTTTTAACTCACCATCAAAAACTAAGTCAAATCTTTCTTTTGTAGTTTTATTAATAAAAGATAAATTTAACATATCCGTATTCATAACTTCATATTCATCACTTAGAGTTGTCTTCATTTCATTTCTAGCATCTAAAAGTGGATATATTTGGCTTTCTTTATCTGTTTCTGCGATTACATTTATCATTTTTGTTAGATTTTTTGATGTAATTGTCGGTTCTTGAATAACTTGTTTTATCTCAATAAATTCTAAAATACTTATCATATAACCTTTATTATTTTTAACTTTTAAACTTTGAAGTCTATTCTTAATGTTATTTAAATTTTTGTTTTCAAATATTCTTGAGTTATCTAATCTAATAAATATAGGTATTTGATTTTCAGCTTTGTCTTCATTTACAACTGAAATAGTAACACCTTCATATGCTGTATATAAAACATTTTTTATTTGATCTAAACTAACACCACTTTTAATAATTTTATTATTATCAAGTGTGAGTTCATATTTATAAAAGTCATCATCAGCCATAACATCAATATCAACTAAAGTAGATTGGTTTTTAAGTATTTGAGCTATTTTTAATGCAAACTCTCTTCTTGACTCAAATGTATTACCACCATATATTTCTGTTACTATTGAAGCTAATACAGGAGGTCCTGCTGGAAGTTCTATAAACTTAATATTTGCCTCATGCAATGTACATTTTGTTTGAACTTCATTTCTTAGTGTACTAACTAAGTTATAACTTGTAATATCTCTTTCTTGGGCTTTTTTAATGTTTACCATGATTTCAGCTTGTGATTCTTTGTCTTTTAAAGCACTTTGTTTTACAAGTGCTGCAAAATCCAATGGCTGTCCTTCACCTAAAAACACAGAAATATTAGTTACATTTTCATTTTTTTGTAGATTTGTAGTAATACATGTTGTTACTTGTTTTGTTTGATTTATATTTGAGCCATCTTTTAAGTCAACATATACAGAAAAAGTATCTGAATTTTTACTTGGAAGCATTTTTGCTTTTGTAATTTCCATAGGAAATGTCATAACTGAAAGTATAAATAATACTACAGTGATAATGTACACCATCAAAGACTTTTTTTTACTTTCTAAAATTTCGTATATAAATTTTTCTAATTTCATTATTTAAACCTTATAGAAATTTTTTGATTAAGTATGGAGTAAAAGCATAAGCAACAAATAAAGACATAACGAGTGCTATGGGAACAAATACAGGCAGTGGATGCATAAATTGACCCATCATTCCACCTACAAAGAACATTGGTAAGAAAGTCATTATAATAGCTATTGTTGCTATGTTTGTTGCATTTCCTATTTCGTTTGTTGCATTTATAGATATTATTCTAATATCACTATTTGGAGACATTTTTCTGTGTCTATGGATATTTTCTATTACAATTATAGCTGCATCAACTAACATTCCTAAACTTACAAGAAGTGCAAATAATGTAATTCTATTAATAGTCTCATCAAGCATAAACCCTGTAAATAAAGTCAATGATAAAATCATAGGAACTAATAGTGATACAATCATAGCTTCTTTAAATCCTAAAGTAAAAATTAACAATATCGCTATTATTACAACTGAGATTAAAAGGTTTTGAACAAGTGAATTAACAGCGTTGTTGGCTGTATATCCATCATCTCTTGTAATAGTATATTTTATGTGTTTTGATGATAAATCATCTTTAATACTGTCTATAAAAGAAAAAATTTCATCATTTATAGTTACTGAGTTACTACCTTTTAGTTTTGAAACTGTTAAATTTAGTTGTTCTATTTCTTCATATGTACCAAGTTCATTCTTTTCATAAAGTAGGGCAGTTTTTTTGTTTTGAAGGTCATAAGTTCTAGAAACATTTGCAATGTTTTTTAGATAAATTGGCACACCACTTGAATATGAAACTATGATATTTTTAATATCATCTTCTGATTCAATTGCGTTTTTTATTCCAAAAATAACTAGGTCATTAGAATTTGTATTACTCGTTATGTTTGGTGTTTTATATGATAGCCCTTTAACTCTTTGAACTATTTCACCTAAGGAAATATTGTATGCTGAAAGTTTATTCACATCAACTTCTATGTTGTATTGTTCTTTTTTTTCACCTTTCATATCTATAAGTGCTACATTTTCTATTTTATTTATTTCTTTTGTAATTTTATTTATTTCTTTATATAATTCTGTTTGAGTTATAAGATCATTTCCATTTTCTTTTGCAGAATAAAAAGCAATTGTAGCTATTGGAATATCTGTGTCTATATCCATAGTTTTAATAATAGGTTGCATAGCGCCTTTTGGCATAAGATCCATATTCCTCATAACTTGATCGTAAAGTTTTAAGTTAGATTGATCTTTATCTTGACCAATATAATACTGAGCTTGAACAATTCCAAAAGATTCTTTAGCATAAGAATATATATGTTCAACTCCTTGAATTTCTTTGATTTTCTTTTCAAGGGGTTCTATGATAACTTTTTGAATTTCACTAGGACTAGCACCTGGCATTGCAACTATAACAGCACCACCACTTACTTTAATTTGTGGATTTTCTTCCCTTGGCATGATTATTAAAGAAATATATCCTAAAGCTAAAATAAAAAAGCCTAAAATAAATGTAAGGGGATGATTGATAAATGTAGCTGATAGTCTACCAGCTATATTTAACTCATCTTTTATATTTTTAGAGAGTTCTTTTTCCATATTAAATATCCCTTAGTTTTTCATGTTTATATTTATTTTTGCATACATACCTGGATATATTTTCTTGTCTTTATTTTCAAATGATATTTTTAAGATAAACGAGTGTGTAGTTGAGTTTACATTTGGAATAATAGCTTTGATTTTACCTTTTGTTTTTAAATCAATTGAAGAAATATACACATCAACTTCTTGTCCTAATTTAATATCATTTAAATTTGATTCAGGGATATCTGTTTTGATTTCTAATGATGTTAAATCAGAAAGTATAATAGCAGGAACAGAAGGCATTGCCATCTCTCCAACTTTAATAGTTTTTTTGATTATAAGTCCATCATTTGGTGCTTTTACTTTTAAATAATCATACAAAGTCTTAACTTCTTTTAGTTTAGCTTGGGCTATTGCTATCATATTTTCTATATTTCTTAAATTTAATTCTAACTGTTCTACATCATATTTTGATACTAAGTCTTGTTTAAAAAGACGCTTGTATCTATTGTAGTTTATTAGTACATTATTGTAATGGTTTTTTTGGATTTGTAAAGTTAAAAGTGCCTCTTGTTTTTTTGAGTCTAAAGTTGAAGAATCAATTTCATATAAAATTGAACCCTTTTTTACAAATGAACCTTCAGATGCATAAACACCTGTAACATAACCCATATATCTACTTGTAATTACTTTTTCATTATCTGAAATAATTGTTCCTGATAATTCAAAATTATTTGCAAATGAAAAAACTGATATAAAAGTTATTAGTAGTATTTTTTTTAACATTATTTATTACCTTTATGTTGTGTAAAATCTATTCCTAAAACTAGAGCAATATTTGCTAGAGCCATTGAATAATCATATTTAGCAGTTATTAGAGCTGCTTCATTTCTTTGAAGGTTTGCTTCTTGTTCTAGTAAGTTTGTCATTGAAATTAGTTGATTTTTATACATTAAGTTAGATTGCTCAAAAACTTCTTGTGCTAGTTCTTTTGCTTTTATTTTTTCACTTAAAACTTTTTCTTTAGATTTTAAGTTAGAAACACTTTTTTTGATTTCAAGTTTAATGTTATCTTCTAGTTGTTCTAAGTTATTCGTACTTTTTTTATAGTGTAGAGTAGCTTTTTGTTTTTTTGTACTTCTAGTTAAATCAAAAAGGTTATACTTTACACCCAATACTGCCATAT
>JBDNBT010000062.1:0-7381 GCA_039767755.1 Sulfurovum sp. | reverse complement strand
CCTGATGTAGATACTAATCCTAAAGAAGGTATTGAAAGTATGAGAAAACTATTATCTGATCCAACTGTTTATGGTACAGGTACTAGATGTATGTCAAACTGTATTGAAAAAGAGCATGGAAAAGGTAAAACAGTTGATGATTTACTTATGAAAATCAATATTCCATTAGATGATGGAATTGTTCAATCTGTTTCAACTGAGAGAACTTGGAAATTACCAGAGGCCGCTGGTGAAGTAATGGCTGGACAAGCTGAATATGAAGCAAAATGTTCTGCTTGTCATAGTAATGCTGCTATCGGTGCTCCTGTTGTTGGAGATAAGGAAGCATGGACAGAGGTAATGTCTAAAGGTTTAGATACAGTTTATTATAATGCAATTAATGGAATTAACGCTATGCCACCAAAAGGTGGATATATGGATTCATCAGATGATGAAATCAAAATGATCGTTGATTACATGATTAATGCAAGTAAATAATTGATTTAATTTAGCAAAGGAGATTAAATGAAAGTTTTAAAAACATTATTAGCAGCAGTAGCTGTTAGTGGTATGATGGCTACAAATGCTTTATCAAGTGAAGCATTAGTAAAAGAGGGTGAAAAGATTTTTAACACAAAAAGCTTAGGTAACTGTGTTGCTTGTCACGCTATTAATGGTAAGAGTTTAGATGCACCTGGAAGTATGGGACCTGTATTAACTGGTTTAGCATATTACCCAGATGAGTATTTATATGAAATAATTTATAATTCTAATGAAAAAAATCCAATTTCACAAATGCCAGCATTTGGTAAAAATGGATGGTTATCAGAATCACAAATTAAAGCTGTTGTTGCTTATTTAAAAACAATTCAATAATAAATTTTAAAAAGGAAAGAAAATGAAGAGAAGAAATTTTTTAAGTTTAGGTTTAAGTGCTATGGCTGTTGCAGCTGTAGTTCCAACTACATTAAGTGCAGTTAACTTTAGAGAAACTAAGCCAAAGGCATGGGATGCTAAAACTGTTGATGAAGGTATGAATGAAGTATATGGTACTTCTGCAGCTACTGAAGGTAAAGTAAAATTATCAGCTCCAGACATCGCTGAAAATGGTGCTGTAATTCCTGTTTCTGTATCTACTAAATTAGATGCTAAAACTGTTTCAATCTATCAAGATGCAAACCCTGAGTCTGTAGTTGCAGTATTTACTGTACCTGAAAATGCTATCATTGACTATGATATCAGAATTAAAATGATGAAAACAGGTAACGTTGTTGCTGTTGTTGAAACTAAAGATGGAAAATTATATAAAGCTTCTAAAGAAGTAAAAGTTACTATCGGTGGATGTGGTGGATGATTCGACTTTGAGTCTTCATCAATTAAAATTGTATAAATTATAAAAATAAAATATTATAAGGAATATTAAAATGGCAAAAACTAAAATTAAAGCAAAAGAAAAAAAAGGTATCGTTACTGTTAAAGCATTGACTAAACACCCAATGTTAAGTCATCAAGAGGCTAAAAGAGCTAAAAAAGATCCAAACTGGATTACTTATTTAGTAGCTAAGTCTGCTGGTAAAGTTGTATATGAAGTATCTACTTCTCAATTCTTATCTAAAAACCCATATTTAAAGTTTCAATTTAATGGGAAAAAAGGTGATGATGTTGAGATTTCTTGGGTTGATTTAAAAGGTAATAAAGATACTTCATCTAAGAAAATTAGGTAGTTTAAATTTATCATTTAATTAAGCATAATTAAATGATCTAGTAGCAATTAAGGAGATTAAAATGTTAATGAAATTAGCAAAAACAACTGTGTTAGTAGCTCTTGCATCTTGTACGTTAAATGCAACAGATTACAGTGCACAAGCCGAAAAAGATAGAGTAGAATTAGTTAAGTATTTTGAAGCAAAATTTGCAGATCCATACGCAAACAAAGCAACTTTCTTTCCACATTCAACAGATGATGAGTTAAAGAATAACTTTGAAAAAGATTTAAAACATGATGATTTTAGCATGGGAGCATATTCTTATGCAAAAGATGCAAAAAAAACATATATACCTTTAAAAGATTTTCCTCCATATGAATTAAATGTTGAAGATGGTGAAGCTTTATATAACAAAGCATTTGCAAATGGTAATACTTTTGCTACTTGTTTCCCTGATCCAGCAATTGGTGATAAATACCCACACTACAGTGAAGAAAGAGGACAAGTTGTTACTCTAACTCAAGCTGTAAACGAGTGTTTAACATCTAATGGTGAAAAAGCTTGGAATACTAAAAAAGGTAAAATGGCTGACTTACAAGCATATTTAAATTATGCAACTATGGAAGAAGAGAAAGTTGTAAATGTTGAGATTACATCTCAAGCTGCAGCTGATGCTTATGAAAGAGGTAAAGCTTATTATTATACTCAAAAAGGGTATTTAAATTTATCTTGTGCTGAATGTCACGTTCAAGGTACTGGTCAAAGAGTTAGAAATGAAAAACTATCTCCATTACTAGGTTCTGTAACTCACTTCCCAGTTTATAGATTAAAATGGCAAGGTACAGGTACACTAGAAAGAAGAATGTCTGGATGTGTTAAAGATCAAGGTCAAGTACCACCAAAAGATACTAGTAACGAAATGAAAGAATTATTATTCTTCATGTCATACATGTCAAATGGTATGAAAATAGACGGTCCAGATATCAGAAAATAAGGGGATGGAAATGAAAAAATTAGTTAATTTATCAATATTAGGAATTACTGCATTAGTATTTACAGCTTGTACTGCTGGTGCTCCAACTCCAGCATCTGCTTTTAAAGCAGATGAGAAAGCTTTATGTGATGTATCTGCAAATGGAATAGCGAAAGTTATTGCAACTGCTAAAGAATACAACACAGTAGCTCAAAAAGAAGGTGTTGAATTTAGAAGACTTAGTGTTAATAATTCGGCATTAATCGTTTCTGTTGAAGAAGCAATTAAAACTGGTGCAAAGGAAGTTAATCCATTAACTTTCAAAGGTAAAAAGTCTAAAACTGTTTTAGAAACTAATTTTGCTGCTGAAAGAGCTTGTAAGTTTGCAATCGCTGCTTTAGCACAAAAAGAGTATGGTAAAACAAATTGGAAAAAAGCTGTACCAGGTGATGGTTACAAATACTAATAGTAAATAATTTGTTATACAAAAAAGTCAAGATTTAATCTTGGCTTTTTTTATTTTATATAGGAAAATAACCAATGAAATTTTTAAATAATATTATGATAGCAAGTAGTATTGCTTTATTATCAAGTTCTTCACTTTTTGCAGAAGGAAATGAAAAGTATGTTGCAATATCTAAAGGTGTTAAATCTATTGATATGAACTTAAATGATGAAAAATTTACTTTAATGAGAAATCAAACTCCAGGTAATATTATTTCAGAACTTTATAATACTACTAATAGAGGAATCGCTCAGCCAATGATTATTGCTGAAGGCGTTGAAACTTTAGGTGAACAAGAGTTTATTGATTATATGAAAAAAGCTCAAACAGATTCAAACATTGCAATTATTGATTCAAGAAAGCCAGGATGGTTTGCTAGATTAAGAATTCCAGGTGCTGTAAATGTACCTTTTACTAATTTCAATGAAAAAGAAACCGCAATTGAAATGATGGAAGATGAAATGGGAGTTGAAGTTAAAGATAATGGTGATTTAGATTTTACTAATGCTAAAACTTTAGCTTTATACTGTAATGGTTACTGGTGTGGTCAAACACCTGGTATGGTTAGTAGAGCAAAATTCGCTTTATTAAAAATGGGTTACCCAGCTGAAAAAATTAAATACTACAGAGGCGGAATGCAAGCATGGACTTCATTAGGATTCACAGTAGTTGGTAGCGGTAAATAATTTAAAAAAGGTTTAAATTTATGAGTAAATTAAGTAGAAGAGAATTTGTTTACATGATGGCTGCACTTGGTGCAACTCCAGTATTTGCTAACTCTCATACAAGAATGGCAAATCCTAGTAAACTAGAAGATTATTATAAATTAGATAGTTTTGGTAATGTTAGATTAATGCACATGACAGATTCACATGCACAATTATTACCTGTTTATTTTAGAGAACCAAGTGTTAACTTAGGTTTCCATGGTAACTATGGTAAGCCTCCACATATAGTTGGTGAGAAATTACTTGATTATTATGGTATTAAAGGTAATAAAAGATTAGAATATGCATACTCAATGGTTAATTTTGAAGAGCATGCTAAAGCTATGGGTAGAGTTGGTGGATTTGCACAAATTAAAACTGTAGTAGACTATTTAAAAAGTAACTTTGGAGAAGATAAGACATTATTACTAGATGGTGGTGATACATGGCAAGGTTCTTGGTCGGCATTACAAACAAGAGGTAAAGACATGGTTGGCGCTATGAACTTACTTGGTGTTGATGTAGCTGTTGGTCACTGGGAATTTACTTATCAAGCAGCTGAAGTACTTGAAAATGTTAAAATGTTAAACGCTGAATTTTTAGCTCAAAATGTTAAAGTTAAAGAAGATGCATTATTTGAAGGTACTGAAATTGCAGAGCAAGCTTATGATGAAGATACTGGTCATGCATTTAAACCTTACACGATTAAAGAAATGGGTGGAGCTAGAGTAGCTATTATTGGACAAGCATTCCCTTATACTACTATTGCAAATCCTCAAAGATTTATTCCTGATTGGACTTTCTCAATTGATGATGAAGGTATGCAAGAATTAGTTGATGAAGTAAGAGAAACTGAAAGACCAGATGCAGTTATCGTATTATCTCATAATGGTTATGATACAGATAAAAAAATGGGTGAAGTATGTACTGGTATTGACTTTATTATGGGTGGACATACTCATGATGGTGTACCTGAAGCTTATCCTGTTAAGAATGCAGAAGGTACAACTTATGTATGTAATGCAGGTTCAAATGGTAAATTCTTAAATGTATTAGATTTAGACATTCAAAATGGAAAAATCAAAGACTTTAAATTTACATTATTACCAATTTTTTCAGACTTAATTCCAGAAGATCCTTCAATGAAAAAATATATTGAAGATGTTAGAGCACCATTTAAAAAAGATTTAGATAGAGTTATAGCTACTACTGAGCAAACTTTATTTAGAAGAGGTAACTTTAATGGTTCTTGGGATCAAATTATCTGTGATGCTTTAATTGATGTTAAAGGTGCAGATATTTCATTATCTCCAGGATTTAGATGGGGTACATCTATTATGCCAGGTCAAGATATTACATTTGATGATTTAGCTACTCAAACTGCTATGACATATCCTGAAACTTATGCAAGGGATATTAAAGGTAGTGATATTAAATTAATTTTAGAGGATGTTGCTGATAACTTATTTAACGCAGATCCATTCTACCAACAAGGTGGAGATATGGTAAGAACAGGTGGTATTTCTTATAGAATTAATCCAACTGCTGCTATGGGTAAAAGAATCACTGATATTACTGTTACTAAAACAGGTGAAAAAATTGATGCAAATAAATTATACAAAGTTGCTGGATGGTCTACTGTTGGTTCTAAATCACCAGGTGAGCCTGTTTGGGAAACTGTAGAAACTTATTTACAAAATGTTAAGCATATTGCTAACTTAAAAGTAGATACTCCTGATATGGTTGGTGTTAAAGGTAACCCAGGTATTATCTAATAATTGAATTAGTATAAAGAATATAATTCTTTATACTTTTCAATACTATATATATTTATTATAGTATGTATAGTATTGAAAACTAATATTAACTCTTCAAAAAATTTAGTAAAATTATCATAACTTATTTTAAAAGGTCATTATGAAAAGTATTGGAAAAGTAATTGATACATTTAGTGCTGACATTAATTCAAAAGGTTTACCCAGACCAAAAGTAGATTCTATAGATCTTAAAACTGGATATGGAATTATTAATGATAAATTTGCTGGTAAAGAACTACATAAAACAGTAATGATTGTTGGAATAGATAGCTATAAATTAGCCTTAGAAAATGGCATTTCTATGGAGTATGGAAGTCTAGGTGAAAATATATTATTAGATTTTAATCCCCATGACTTTGAAATTGGAACTGTTTTTAAAATTGGGAATAGTGAGATAGAAATAACTGAAAAATGTACTATTTGTAATCATTTAAGTGTATTTCATAAGAAATTACCTAAATTATTAAGGCAGTGCAGGGGATTATATTGTAAAATATTAGAAGATGGCATCATTAAAAAAGATGTTAATGTAAGTATTAAGGATTAAAATGAAAAAAATATTTATGGTTCTTTTATTAACTGTATCTTCTATTTTTGCAAAATATGAATTTGCAGAACCAAAACCAACTTTTGATGAACCAAGAAAAATTATATTAAGTTTATATGACAAAGATTTAGATAAAGCTAATCATATTATAGGAACTGTTTATAATCTTCTTAAAGAGTATCCATCTGAGTCTTTAAATGTGGTTGTGGTAGCTTATGGACCTGGCATGAGACTAATTAGAAATGATGGTGATGCTAATTTGATAAAAAGAATGCAATCACTTATGGAATATGATGTTGAATTTGTAGCTTGTAGAAATACTATGGAAACAATGAATTGGAAAGAAGAAGAGTTTATTGATGATTTACGATATGTTCAAGCTGGTTTACTTGAAGTTATTGAAAAGCAAGTAGAAGGATTTATAAATATAAATCCTTACTAAAAGAGAATCAATCTTTTAGATTGATTCTTTTGATTATGAAGTTTATTTTACTCAAATTCCATTTGTTCAAATAAAATAGATGCATTTTGAACAGCTAGCTCTTTAAAGGTATCAAGATGTCTATAATCGTTTTGATCAACTTTGTAAGCATCAGCTAATCCACCATCATTATCTAATACTTCTTCGATTTTTTCTCTCATATGCACTAAGTAATCTTTTGTATATTTTGTTACAGTTGGCATATCAGTTACATCACCATGACCTGGAATAACTATATTTGCTTCAAGTGCTTCAATATTATCCCATAATTCAATCCAATTAGCTGTATCTGTTATTTTAAAGATTGGTAACATTCTTTGATAAAATGCTAAATCTCCCGCAAATAATATCTTTTCATTTGGTATCCATAAAGCTATATCATCATATTCATGAGCATGTCCGAAATATAATAGTTCGATTTTTTTATCACCTAAATCTAAAACCATTTTATCTTTGAAAGTTTTATCAGGAAGGGTAGCTTTAGTTCCTACAATTTTATCTTTCATAATTCTTGTGTGTCTATTTAAGATTTTTTGTGCGTCAATAGCTAATTCTTTTTTTGAAGTTTCATGGGCAATTATTGTAGCACCTTGTTCTTTCCAATAACTAGATCCTAACATAGCATGACTTTGAGAATTTTCTAAAACTACATACTTAATTGGTTTT
>JBDNBT010000061.1:0-6931 GCA_039767755.1 Sulfurovum sp. | reverse complement strand
CTATTCCGCGGTTTGAAAAATGGAGCGGGAGACGAGACTCGAACTCGCGACAATCTGCTTGGAAGGCAGAAGCTCTAGCCAACTGAGCTACTCCCGCTTCATAAAGTGGATGGGGTAGCAGGGATCGAACCTGCGAATGACGATACCAAAAACCGTTGCCTTACCACTTGGCGATACCCCACTAAATTTAGACCAAAATTATAATAAATAATTATCAAAATGTCAATATTTTTCGTCAAAAATTTGTAAATTTTCGTTATAATTTCAAATAAATTAAAATACTATAAAAAGAAGATAATATGAATGCAATACAGAGAGTAAAAGAAGCAATAGAAGAGATTCAAAAAGGTAATATGGTTATTATGCTTGATGATGAAGATAGAGAAAATGAAGGTGACTTAGTTTATGCAGCAGCATTAAGTACACCTCAAAAAGTAAATTTTATGGCTACACATGCAAAAGGTTTAATTTGTGTTGCAGTTCCTACAATTACAGCACAAAGATTAGAGTTAAATCCAATGGTAAATTCTAATACTTCATCTTACGAAACTGCATTCACAGTTTCTGTTGATGCAGCTTCTGCTGAAACAGGTATTAGTGCAGGGGAGAGAGATGATACTATTAAAATTTTAGCAAATCCTATTGCACAAGCACAAGAACTTGTTAGACCTGGACATATATTTCCTCTTATTGCAAAAGATGGTGGTGTACTTGTGAGAACAGGTCATACAGAAGGTAGTGTTGATTTATGTAAATTAGCAGGACTTGCTGGTGAAGCTGTTATTTGTGAAATCATGAAAGAAGATGGAACAATGGCAAGAAGAGATGACTTAGATATTTTTGCTGATAAACATGAAATGAAACAAGTTTATATATCTGATTTAGTTGAATATAGATTAGCTCATGAGAAATTAGTAGAAGAAGTTTCATCAAATGAAATTACATTTTTTGGAACAAAAGTAGAGCAAAAAGAGTTTAAAGATCATTTAGGAAATATTCACACAGTAGTTTTATTTGGTGATAAAAGTGAAATTACTCATGTAAAATTTCATACAATTATTCCTGATATCAAATTATTTTTAAATGATGAAAAACTTCACTCAATGCTAAAAACAATAAATTTCCTACAATCAAAAGGTGGAGTATTAGTATTTTTAAGTGATGATATCACTTCAAATGATGCTAAAAAAGACTATGGAATAGGGGCTCAAATATTAAATTCATTGGATATTAGTAAAATCAAACTTATGACAAGTGGTGGTAAACATTCATTTGTAGGATTAAATGGATTTGGTTTAGAAATATTAGAAGAAATTCAAATTGAGTGTTAATATACACTCAATTTAAATAGTGATAGTCTGTAGTTTAGATCATACCAACTGCAGATTTTATCATGTCTAAAGTTTTCTGTGGAATTACCATCTCTTTTGATAATTCACTTTCATTTTCTTTATAAAATTTAGATGAAAGAATCTTTTCAACTTTATCTTCAAACTTTTGTATAACTGTTTCTTGATGATCTCGATCTTCTATATTTAAGAAGTTTTTAGGATCTTGATTTGAAACTCTAACTAATCTATATTTGAATACAGACTCATTATCAGCATCAATATCAAATATTGAGCAGAATGTTTCATATATATCATCAATTTCAGAGCTATATTTCTTATAGATTTCAAATGCACTATCATTTAATAGTGTACTAAAAGTAGAGTAGTCTGTAAATAAAGACTTTAATTCTTCTTCATCTATAGAGTCATTTTCAACATCATATTTTTTTGATAAAAGGTGCTTAGCGCAGTAGTAAATAACTTCTTTGTTGTTATTTTGTATATCGTTAAGAAAATCAGATAGTTTCATTTTATTTCTCCTATTTTATAAAGCGTTAGTAGCTATAAATATTATAGCTACTTTTTTGCTAATTAGAGAAATTATATCTTATAAAATTGGTCCTGCAGCTGTGAAATCATATTCACTTTCTAAAGTTAAGTATTTCTTAAAGTTTTCAATATACATAGAAGCTAATTTCTTTTTAGTTTCGTCATATGAATCTTTGTCTTCCCATGTGTTTCTTGGATTTAGAACTTCTGTATCAACACCTTTAAGTGTTTTTGGAATTTCTAAATTAAAGATTGGTAATGTTTCAAATTCAGAATTTTGAATTGATCCATCTAAAATACCATTGATACAAGCTCTAGTATTTTTAATACTCATTCTTGAACCAACACCATATGGTCCACCAGTCCATCCTGTATTTACAAGGTAAACATTAACGTTATGAGCGTCAATTTTTTGACCTAATAACTCAGCATAGATTGTTGGATTAAGCGGTAAAAATGCTTCACCAAAACATGAAGAGAATGTAGCGATTGGTTCTGTAATTCCTCTTTCTGTTCCAGCAACTTTAGCAGTATAACCACTTAAGAAGTAATACATAGCTTGTTGTTTATCAAGTTTTGCCACAGGAGGTAAAACACCAAATGCATCAGCACAAAGGAAGATGATATTTTGTGGGTGTCCACCTTTCATATCTGGTGTATGATTTGGAATATGGTCTAATGGATATGAAACTCTAGTGTTTTCAGTTTTTGAACCATCTGTATAATCAACTACACCATTATCATCAGCTACTACATTTTCTAATATAGCACCTTTTTTAATAGCATTGAAAATTTCAGGTTCACTTTCACCATCAAGGTTGATTACTTTTGCATAACATCCACCTTCAAAGTTGAATACACCATCGTCATCCCAACCATGTTCATCATCACCAATCAAAGCTCTGTTTGGATCTGTAGATAAAGTAGTTTTACCAGTTCCAGATAGACCAAAGAATAATGCAGTATCACCATCTTTACCGATGTTAGCTGAACAGTGCATTGGTAATTTACCTTCTAAAGGTAACCAATAGTTCATCATAGAGAATACACCTTTTTTCATTTCACCTGCATACCATGTACCACCGATGATTGCTGTGTTTTCTTCTACATTAAATACTACATATACTTCTGAGTGTAAACCATGACTTGCATAAGCCATATCTACAGTTTTACAAGAATTGTAAACAGTAAATTCAGGTTCAAAGTTTTCAATCTCTTTTTGAGTTTGAGGAACAATAAACATATTTTGTACAAAATGTGCTTGCCAAGCAACTTCAGTGATAAATCTTACAGATTTCCTAGAATCTAAAGATGCACCACAATATACATCAGTAATGTATAAGTCTTTATTACTTAACTGTTTTTTAGAGTTCTTTAACAAGTCCTCATAAACAGTTGCATTTACTTTTTGGTTAATATCACCCCAAGCAATATATTTATTACTTGGATCTTGATTTACGAAGAATTTATCCTTTGGACTTCTTCCTGTAAAAATTCCTGTGTCAATCATTAATGCACCAGTTGAAGAAACTTTAGCACCTTCATTTTTAACTGCATGATTTATTAATGTGTCTACATCTAGATTTCTGTGTACAGTCCCTACGTTTTCTAAACCTAAACTATCTTTGATTTCAGACATAATTTCTTTTTTCCTACTAATTTAATTTATTTGAATATTGATAATAATACTCCTGCTGCTACCGCGGAACCGATAACACCAGCTACATTTGGACCCATAGCATGCATCAACAAAATATTTGATCTGTCATACTCTTGTCCTTCTTTACTTACAACCCTTGCTGCCATTGGAACGGCAGATACACCAGCTGCACCAATTAGAGGATTTATTTTAGCATCTTTTGCCATAAACAAGTTCATTATCTTAGCCATGATAACTCCCATTGCTGTACCAGCTGCAAATGCTAATAAACCAATCGCCATAATACCCATTGTTTCACTAACTAAGAAAGACTCAGCTGCTAATTTGGAACCAACACCTAATCCTAAGAAGATAGTAACGATATTAATTAATGCGTTTTGCATTGTATCAGAAAGTCTATCAACAACTCCTGATTCTTTTGCAAAATTACCAAAACATAATGCACCAATAAGTGGTGATGCATCTGGTAAAATTAATAATGCTAACATTAATACAATTACAGGGAAAATAATTTTTTCTAACTTAGTTACTTTTCTTGTAACTGGCATTTTAATTCTTCTCTCTGCATCTGTTGTTAATGCTCTCATAATTGGAGGTTGAATAACAGGAACAAGTGCCATGTATGAATACGCAGCAACTGCTATTGCTCCTAGTAATTCAGGTGCTAAAGCCGACGCAATAAAGATTGATGTCGGACCATCTGCACCACCAATAATAGAAATAGCTGCAGCTTGTTGTAATGTGAAGTCAATACCTGGAAGATACTGAGATAATACAACTGCACCTACTAATGAACCAAAAATACCAAACTGAGCAGCACCACCTAGTAATGCCGTTTTAGGGTTCGCTAATAAAGGACCAAAGTCTGTCATAGCTCCAACACCCATAAAAATTAGTAAAGGGAAGAATTCATTAGCAATTCCCATATTATAGATAATTCCTAACATTCCATCAGGCCCTGCAATATTAGCAATAGGAATATTAGCTAATAAACCTCCAAATCCGATAGGAATCAGAAGTAAAGGTTCAAAACCTTTTTTAATTGCTAAATAAAATAATATAAAACAAATTAAAATCATAAGGATTCTACCACCACTTTGAGCGAATACTGTAAGTTCTTCACCATGTGGTCCTTTTAAACCTTCTTGAGGTTCTAAAAGTGCTTTTAATCCTGTTGTGTCATAAAATGATGCAACTAATTCAGACATTGTTTTTGACTGATATTCTACTTGCTCTGTAGCTTCTACAGCTACACTTGCAGCATTTGCTGAAAAGCTAAATACAGTAGCTAATAGTAATAATATTGAGATAAAACTTTTTTTCATTTCGTTATGCTCCAAACCCAATTAGCCAATAGTAGCTAATTGTTGTCCTTCTTCAACAGCCTGGTTAGGATCAACAGTAATTGATGTAATAGTTCCTGAAACAGGAGCGTTAATATCTATTTCCATTTTCATAGCTTCTAAAATCATAATTGGTTGATCTTTTTCTACAACATCACCTTCTTTTACTAAGATTTTCCAAACATTACCATTTACTGCAGCATCAACAGAAGCTCCAGTTTCACTTGGTGCTGCTGTAACACCAGCAGTTGCTGGTGCAGCATCAGCTGCAACAGGAGTAATTTTAATATCTGCATCACCTTCTGCTACAGTTACATTGAATTTTTGTCCATCAACTACAACAGTATAATTTCCAGTAGAGTTACCCATGATTTTATCTCCTTTATTTTCTTCATCACTATTTTTTCTGATATTTAATGGCGATTCACCTTTTAAGAAAGCGATACCTTTTTCATCACATGCAGCAGCTATGAAGATGTTTTCTTCAGTTGCTTCAATATTTTCTTTTTCTAATCTTTCTTTCCATACAGACATTTTCTTTTTATCATCTCTATCTGCAATATCTAATGGATTTTCTTTAGTTGGTTCTAATTTTAATTTTTCAGAAGCTAATGCTACGATTTCTGGATCTGGCTCAACAGGTGTTTTACCAAAGTATCCTAATACCATTTTTCCATAACCCGGAGCAATTTGTTTCCATGGTCCAAACATAACATTTGCATATGCTTGTTGCCAATAAAATTGAGATACTGGAGTTACAGATGTACCATAACCACCTTTTTCTACAACTTCTTGCATTGCTTTAATTACAGCTGGAAATTTTTCTAAAGTTCCACTATCTCTCATCATTTGAGTATTTGCTGTTAAAGCTCCACCTGGCATTGGTGAAAATGGAATTAATGGTGAAACTTGTGTAGCTTCTGGTGGAATGAAGTAATCACTTAGACAATCTTTTAAAACTTCTTCATATTTTAAAATTTTCTCTGTTGTTAATCCACCTAAATCAAAGTTTTTACCTTTAACTGCATGTAGCATAGTTAAAATATCTGGTTGAGATGTTCCACCTGATACAGGACTTGCAGCTAAATCAATTCCATCTGCTCCTGCTTCAAGTGCAGCTAAGTATCCAGATACAGATACACCAGCTGTTTCATGAGTGTGTAATCTAATATGAGTATCATCACCAACTAGTTTTCTAGCCATTTGAATAGTCTCATATACTTTTTGTGGTGATGATGTTCCTGAAGCATCTTTAAAACATAAAGAATCGAATGGTAAACCACTATCTAAAATATTTCTCAGAGTTTTTTCATAAAATGGTACATCATGTGCACCTGTACAACCTGGAGGTAAGTCCATTAATGTAACTACAACTTCATGGTTTAGACCATATTTTTTGATACATTCAGCTGAATATTCTAGATTTTGAACATCATTAAGGGCGTCGAAGTTTCTGATAGTTGTAGTTCCATGTTTAGCAAACATTTTTGCGTGTAGGTCAATTAGTTCTCTAGAACCAGTGTCTAGCATTACAGTGTTTATTCCTCTTGCTAGTGTTTGAAGGTTAGCATCTGGTCCGACTATTTCCCTAAATTTATCCATCATCTCAAAAGCATTCTCTTGAAGATAGAAGAATAAAGATTGGAATCTAGCTCCTCCACCAAATTCAAAGTGGTTTATACCAGCTTCTTTTGCAGCTTCTACAGCTGGAAAGAAGTCATCCATAAGTACTCTTCCTCCAAAGACAGATTGAAATCCATCCCTAAAAGTAGTATCCATGACATCAATATATTTTTTAGCCATTATAATTAACCTTTTGAATTGTTATGATGTTGTATAGCTGCTGAAATAGCTGCTATTTTAGTAGCTTGATTAGTAGAACCTTTGTTAGACATAGGTTTTGCTTGAACAGAATTTTCCTTTTTATCGGGAAAAAGCTTCGGTAATATGTTACCTAGAATCTTTAAAAGTACAATCATAATTACCAAGAATGTGAATACAACTCCCATCCCTAGCATCATGAATTTTAAAGCTTCGTTAATTAAATT
>JBDNBT010000060.1:0-4232 GCA_039767755.1 Sulfurovum sp. | reverse complement strand
TATCTTTAGGACTATTATATGTTGATTATGATTTAGATGGTTCATCTGCAAGTGATTATAATTCGTATAGTGCAACGTTAGCTTACGCATTCTAATATAAAATTAGATACACAATATAGGAAGATTTATCTTCCTATATCAATAAAACAAATATTAGTAATAATTACTAATAAATCCTCCACCTAAACAATAATCCCCATCATATAAAACTAAACTTTGTCCTAAAGTAACTGCTCTTTGTGGCTTATCGAACTTTACAAGTACCTTATCATCATTTGCTTCAACTACTGTACAAGCTTGTTTTTGTTGTCTATATCTTATTTGAGCCATTAGTTTATCACCAACTTTAGGTGCTTTTTCTAATACCCAATGCATATGACTAGCTTCTGTATGTTCACTCATAAGTAAAGGATGATTTGTATCTTGAACTACTGTTAATGTATTGTTTTGTATGTCTTTTTTTGCAGCAAACCATGGTTTGTGAGTGTTGTTATCACCTTCATTTTCTTTAATACCACCAAGACCAATACCTTTTCTTTGACCTAATGTGTAGCAAATGAGACCCTTGTGCTTTCCTAATACTTTTCCCTTTTCATCTATCATATCACCAGGAATTGCTTTTAAGTGTTGAGTAATAAAATCATCAAATCTTTGATTACCTATAAAACAAATACCTGTACTATCTTTTTTATCACTTACGTGTAAATTATGTTCTTCAGCAATTTGTCTTACTTCTTGTTTTGTTAGATCTCCAAGGGGAAACATAGCATGGCTTAATTGCTCACTTGAAAGTGCATGTAAAAAGTAGCTTTGATCTTTTGAACTATCTTTTGGAGTATCTAATACAAAGTGGTCATCAACTTTTGCAATTTTTGCATAATGTCCAGTTGCTATCATATCAGCACCCATTTTTTTTGCTTCATTTAAAAATACATTGAATTTGATTTCTCTATTACATAAAATATCAGGATTAGGAGTAAGACCTTTTTTTAGACCCTCTAAAAATACATCAAAAACTTTTGTTCTATACTCTTCAACAAAATCTTTACCCTTAACTTCAATACCAATAAGCTCTCCAACTTTTTTAGCATCTTCAAATTCTATACGATTAGGGCATTGGCTACCTTTTATTCCATATTCCCAATTACGCATAAATAATCCTACAACATCATAGCCTTGTTGTTTTAATAGTAAAGCTGTAACTGATGAATCAACACCACCTGACATTCCAACTACTACTTTTTTCTTCATTATTAACCTTTTATAATTTTTTATATCTAATTTTTTTCATATGATTTAATGGAATAGTTACAGATTCTCTATTTGCCCAGTCTTTATGGGGAACGATAAGTTTTTTTGTATTTATTTTTTTATTATCAAAAAATATTATATCTATATCTAAGGTTCTAGGCGCATCTTGAAAGGATCGTTTTCTTCCGTATTTGTTTTCTAATCTTTGCATATATTTCAAAAATTCATTTGGTGCAAGATTAGTTTTAAGTTCAATTATACCATTTAAAAAATCATTTTGTTCTAAATATCCAAAGGGAGGATTCTGTAAAAGTGGACTAGTCATTAGAACATCAAATTTTGTGTTTTGCTTTAGTGATAAAAACAACTTATCAAAAGTTTTTCTTACATCACCTATATTTCCACCAATTCCAATTGTTACACAATATTTTTTATTTGATTCATTTTTTGTGTAAAAAGGGAAGTTTGAAGTTTTATATAGTGTTAATGTATCACTTAATTTTCTTTTCATTTTCTTCCCATAACATTATATTTCCATGAACTAAAGTATTTCAGCTTTACCATTTTTCATTACAACTGTATCTTCAATTCTTACCCCAAACTCATTAGGTAAGTAAATACCAGGTTCAACTGTAAAAATCATATTATCTTCAATAATAACATCACTTCTTGAATTGATATTTGGAAACTCATGAATATCAAGTCCAACCCCATGACCTGTACTATGAACAAAATATTTTCCATATCCAGCTTTATTGATAATATCCCTTGTAATTACATCAATCTCACTAGCTTTCATACCAGCTCTTGCTTTTTTTATTGCAGTTGTTTGAGCTTTATATACTAAATCATAGATTTTTTGATGTTTCTTCTTTTTAAATGTTTGTTCTCTTTTAAAGTTTAGATTCTCAAAATCAACGTGGGCTGTACAAGTTCTATCAGAACAGTATCTTTTGTATTTAACTCCAGCATCAACTAACAGTAGATCATTTAATTTTAGTTTTTTATTAGTTGGAAGTGCGTGAGGTTTTGCTGCATTTTCATTAATTGCAAAAATTGGATCAAAACTTAGGTCAAGTTTACCTGTATTTGACATCTTTTCTATGGCTTTAAAATGTAAGAAACTCTCTTTGGCATTTAATCCATTTTTTTTAATATATTTTGCTAAGTTTTTAAATCCATCTTTTCCAAGCATTGCTGCTTTTTTTAAGTATTTTACTTCTTCATCACTTTTTACTATTCTTTTTAGTTTTGAGAAGTTTGGTTTTTCAATAAACTTTGTTTTTAAACCAGCAGTTAAATTTGCATGCATTGAAAAAGTAAAATCATTTGGATCAAAATTAATCTTTTTTATTTTATTGTTTTTTAAAATTTCAATAGCTTTTTGTATTAAGTTATTTGTTTCAATAACTTCACAATTTTTAGCATATTCTTGTGCTTCAATTGTATATCTTGCATCTGTAATAAAGAATTGTTCTTTACCTAAATTCAAAAAAATAACATTGTCACAAGAAAAACCGCATTCATAATATATTGCATTTTCATTTGTAAGTATAAAGTTTTCCATAATATAACCTTTACAAGCATAGTTTTGTTGTGCTTTAACATAAATTTTAATATAATCATAGCTAAAAATTTTAAAAGGAATATAATATGAAAATAGCTGTTATCCAAGGACCAAACTTAAATATGTTAGGTGTAAGAGAACAAAATATTTATGGTCCAATGACTATGGAGCAAATTCACGAACAATTAGAAGGAGCTGCTAAGCAAAATGGCGTAGAGTTAGAGTTCTTTCAATCAAATTTAGAAGGTGAATTAGTAGATAAAGTACAAGAGTCTTTAGGTACTGTTGATGGAATTATGATTAATCCAGGTGCATATACTCATTCTTCAATTGCATTAAGAGATGCAATTAGTGCTGTGTCTTTACCAACAGTAGAAGTTCATATTTCAAATCTTTATAAAAGAGAAGAATTCAGACAAAAATCGATGACTGCAGGTGCAGCAACTGGTATTGTTTCTGGATTTGGACCATTTGGTTACCATATGGGACTAATTGCTTTAATGCAAATTATTTCAGAAATCAAAATGGCACAACAAGCTCAAGAGTCTCAATCTGAGCAAGCTTAAAACATAAAATGAAAATTTTATCATCAACATGGGTAGTAACCTGTGATGAAGACTTCAGTATCATTAAAAATGGTGCTGTTGTTTTTACTGACAAAATAATCGAAATAGACTACAAAGAAAGAATCCAAGAAAAATATCCAAACATAGAAGTTACAGAACTTGAAGAAAACTCAGTTTTGATGCCAGGACTAGTAAATAGCCATGTTCACTTAGAGTTTAGTGCAAATAGTACAACTTTAAAGTATGGTAACTTTATGGATTGGCTTAACTCTGTTATTAAAAATAGAGAAGATTTAATAAATGATGCTAATAATGAACTTATTTCATCACAACTAAAAAAGATGCAAAAAACAGGTACTACAACGATAGGTGCTATTTCTTCTTATGGTTTTGAACTTAATGCATGCGTAAAATCTAATTTAAACGTGGTTTATTTTAATGAAGTTATAGGTTCAAAACCTGATATGATTGATACTTTATTTACAGATTTTAAAGCAAGATATAATAACTCTTTAAAATACAAATCTAAAAAGTTTATACCAGCACTAGCTATTCACTCAGCATATTCAGTTCATCCTATACTTTTAAGGCATTGTTTAGATATAGCTAAAAAAGATGGATTAGCTGTAAGCTCACATTTTTTAGAATCACCACAAGAATATGAATGGCTTCATAAAAATGAAGGTGGTTTTTTAGATTTCTTTAAAAATTTTTTAGGACAAGAAAAAGCTGTAACTAAACCTATGGAGTTTTTAAATGCTTTTAAAGGTATTGAGAGTTTATCTTTTACCCATTGTGTAGAAACAAATAAAGAAGAAATTCAAAAAATAAAAGAATTAGGTGCTTAT
>JBDNBT010000059.1:0-6398 GCA_039767755.1 Sulfurovum sp. | reverse complement strand
GGTATTGGTACTTTAAAAGGTCACTTACATGGTGGAGCTAATGAAGTAGCAATTAAATTCGTATTAGAATTTGATGATGTAGATCACGCGTTAAGATCAGTTGATGAATTATTCGCTAAAAAAGAAAAAATTATGGGATTCGGACACAGAGTATATAGAGAAGTAGATCCAAGATCTCCAGTTGGTTTTGATTTAGCTGCTGAGTTAAAAGAATTAGAAACTTCTGACCCTAAATTATTCGATATTGCAAAAGCAATTAGAGATAAAGTAAAAGCTGAAAAAGGTTTACCAGATAATATCGACTTCTTCGGTGGATTAATTTACCACTACATGGAAATCGAAAGATTATACTATACACCATTATTCATTATGTCAAGAGCTGCTGGATGGGCTGCACACGCATTTGAACAAAGAGCTAACAACAGAATTATCAGACCAAGTTCTGAATATACTGGACCAGAGCCAAGAGACTTTGTTTCTTTAGAAGATAGATAATAATTACTACTAATTAATTATCATAGACTTAAAGCCATCAAATTTTTTGATGGCTTTAACTTTTTATATACCACAATTCGTGGAAAACCAATAAAATAAAATAGGTATAAAACATGACAAACGAAAAATATCTTAAAGAACTTGACGGTGTTGAAGGTGTTAAATTTTACGACGTAAAAGCAGCAGTTGAAGACATTACTCCAGGTTCATTTGAAAAATTAAACTATACTTCAAGAGTATTAGCAGAAAACTTAATTAGAAAGTGTCCTAGTGCAGATTTAAAAGATTCATTAGTACAATTAATTGAAAAAAGAACAGACAAAGATTTCCCTTGGTTCCCATCAAGAGTTATTTGTCACGATATCTTAGGTTTAACTGCATTTGTTGACTTAGCAGGTTTAAGAGAAGCTGTTGCTTCAAAAGGTGGAAACCCTGATAAAGTTAATCCGGTTGTTCCAACTCAATTAATTGTTGACCACTCATTAGCTGTTGAATGTGGTGGATATGATCCAGATGCATTCCAAAAAAATAGAGATATCGAAGATAGAAGAAATGCTGATAGATTCCACTTTATTAACTGGACAAAAGAAGCGTTTAACAACGTTGATGTCATTCCTCCAGGTAATGGTATTATGCACCAAATCAACCTTGAAAAAATGTCACCAGTTGTACATTTAGATGATGGAATTGCAAGTCCAGATACATTAGTTGGTACAGATTCACATACTCCTCACGTTGATGCACTTGGTGTAATCGCTGTTGGTGTTGGTGGATTAGAAGCTGAAAACGTAATGTTAGGTAATCCTTCATACATGAGAGTTCCTGAAATCATCGGTGTTGAAATCACAGGTGTTAGATCTGAAGGTATTACTGCTACTGATATTGCTTTAGCTATGACTTCTTTCTTAAGAGAAAACAATGTTATTTCTGCATACTTAGAGTTCTTTGGTGAAGGTATTAAATACTTAAACTTAGGTGATAGAGCTACTATTGCAAACATGACTCCTGAATATGGTGCAAGTGCTGGTATGTTCGCTATTGATGAACAAACTATTGATTACTTAACTGTAACAGGTAGAGAGCCTGCTCAAGTTAAATTAGTTGAAGCTTATGCTAAAGCTAATGGTTTATGGTCTGACCAATTTGAAGGTGCTACTTATGCAAGAACTATTGAGTTTGATTTATCAAAAGTTACTAGATCTTTAGCAGGTCCATCTAAACCTCATAAATTAGTTCCAACTTCAACTTTAAAAGCTGAAGGTATTGTAAAAGATTGGACTCAAGAAGGTGATTTAATTCCAGACGGTGGTATTTTAATTGCTGCAATTACTTCATGTACAAATACTTCAAACCCAAGAAATGTTATTGCTGCTGGTTTATTAGCTAAGAAAGCAAATGAGCTTGGACTTGAAAGAAAACCATGGGTTAAATCTTCATTAGCACCAGGATCAAAAGTAATCGAAGTTTATTTAAAAGAAGCTGGATTATTAAGTGAAATGGAAAAATTAGGATTTGGTGTAGTTGGTTTTGCATGTACTACATGTAATGGTATGTCAGGTGCGCTTGATCCTAAAATTCAACAAGAAGTTGTAGATAGAGATATTTATTCAACTGCTGTTCTTTCTGGAAACAGAAACTTTGATGGTAGAATTCACCCATACGTAAAAGAAGCTTACTTAGCATCTCCAGCATTAGTTATTGCATACGCATTAGCAGGTACTGTAAGATTTGATATTGAAAATGATGTTTTAGGACAAGATAAAGACGGAAATGATATTAAGTTAAAAGACTTATGGCCATCTGATGCTGAAATCAACGCTGTTGAAAAAGAGTGTGTTAGACCTGAAATGTATAACGATATTTATGACCCAATGTTCGCTAGAGAAGCATTAGGTGATATTAAAATTGACCCATTCTATAAATGGAATACTAACTCAACATATATTAACAAGCCTCCATATTGGGAAGATGAATATATGCAAATGCCTGCATTAAAAGGTATGAGACCATTAGGTGTATTCCCTGATAACATTACAACGGATCACTTATCACCATCAAATGCAATTTTACCTGATTCAGCTTCTGGTGAGTACTGTATCTCAAAAGGTCTTCCAATTCCTGACCTTAACTCTTATGCTACGCATAGAGGGGATCACAATACAGCTTCAAGAGCAACTTTAGCAAATCCAAAATTATTTAACGAAATGGTTAAAGATGAAAATGGAAATGTTAAACAAGGTTCTTTAACTAAAATTATGCCTGAGGGTACTGAGTCTAGAATGTGGGAAGCTATTGAAGAATATAACAATAGAAAACAACCATTAATTATTGTTGCTGGAACAAACTACGGTCAAGGTTCTTCAAGAGACTGGGCTGCAAAAGGTGTTAGACTTGCAGGTGTTGAAGTTTTAATTGCTGAATCTATTGAAAGAATTCACAGAACTAACTTAGTTGGAATGGGTGTATTACCATTACAATTCAAAGAAGGTGAAACTAGACATACATACTCTATTGATGGTTCTGAAACTTTCGATATTGAAGGTGAAATTACTCCAAGATGTGACTTAAATGTTGTTATGACTAGAGCAAATGGTGAAGTTGTTACTTTCTCTGTTTTATGTAGATTAGATACTTCAGCTGAAGTTGAAGTTTACAAAAACGGTGGTATTTTACAAAAATTCGCTAAAGATGTTGTTGCTGAAGGTTAATCCTTAAGTATATATACATCATTAATTTTAGGGCAAATTAGCCCTAAAATTATTCATAAAACTATTTACTAAAATAGCTTTATGAATAATTTAACAAAAAGGAAATTAAATGTCTTATCAACCACAATTTAAAGTAAAAGCTACATATATGAGAGGTGGAACTTCTAAAGGAACATTTTTTAATATAGCAGATCTTCCAAAAGAAGCGCAAGAAGATGGAAGAAAAAGAGATAAATTACTACAAAGAATTGTAGGAAGCCCAGATATTTATAAGAAACAAATGGACGGTATGGGTGGAGCATCTTCATCTACATCTAAAGCTATTTTAGTTGGAAAAAGTGATGTACCTAATCATGATGTTGACTACTACTTTTGTCAAGTTGCAATTGATAAAGATTTTGTAGACATGAGTGGTAACTGTGGTAACTTAAGTTCTGCAGTTGGACCATTTGCTATTCATGAAGGTTTAGTTGATAACGTACCTGAAAACGGTGTATGTTGTGTAAGAATTTGGCAAGCAAATATCAAGAAAACTATTCTTTGTTATGTAACTATGGAAAATGGAATGGTTAAAGAAATGGGTGACTATGAAATTGATGGTGTTGCTTTTCCTGCTGAAGAGATCGTTTTAGAATTTGTTGAGCCTGTTGATCCTTCTGAAGAATTATTCCCAACTGGAAACTTAGTTGATGATTTAGAAGTTGAAGGTGTTGGTACATTTAAAGCTACTATGATAACAGCTGGTATTCCAACTGTATTTGTAAACGCAGATGAAATTGGATATAAAGGTACTGAGCTTCAAGGTGATATAAACTCAGACACAGAAGCATTAGCTAGATTTGAAAAAATCAGAATAGCAGGTGCACTTAAAATGGGTGTTATGAAAGATGCAAGTGATGCACTAACTCAACAACACACACCAAAAATTGCATTTGTATCTCCTGCACAAGACTTTGTAACTTCTTCTGGTAAGAATGTAGAAGCATCAGCTATGGATTTACATGTTAGAGCATTATCAATGCAACAATTACACCATGCTATGATGGGAACAGCTTCTGTTGCTATTGGAGTAGCTGCTTGTATTCCTGGAACTCTTGTAAATATAGCTGCTGGTGGTGGAGAAAAAGATTCAGTTACTTTTGGTCACCCAAGTGGTGCTATTAAAGTTGGAGCTGCTTTATCACAAAAAGATGGTAAATATATTGTTGAAAAAGCTTCAATGAGCAGAAGTGCTAGAATAATAATGGATGGAAATGTACATGTTCCTGCAGGAACAATGGACGTTTAAATTCTAAGTATCAATTCATTATTTAAAAGGTAATTTAGATAAATGAAAAAATTTGAATTTTTAGAAGACGGGGAATTTTCACCCCAAAAATATTCAAAAATGGTAAAAACCTATCAAGAAAATAACAATCCAACTGGATGGTTTGATGATATATATAAAAGTGCTAATGGGGATTATAAAAAAGTCTTTTGGGCTGATTTAGAACCTAGTCCCTATTTAGTATCATGGCTTAAAAAAAATCTCATAAATAAAGAAAATAAAACAGCTTGTGTTATTGGATGTGGAGTTGGAGATGATGCTGAGGCTTTAGCTTCCTTTGGCTTTAGTGTAACTGCATTTGATATAAGTAAAACAGCAATTGATCTTTGTAAAAAAAGATACCCAAATTCTAAAGTTACTTATGTTGTAGCTGATTTATTTGACTATCCAAAAAACTGGTCTGAATCTTTTGATGTGGTATATGAATGTAATACTATTCAAGTTTTACCTGATGTTTACAGAATAAAAGCAAGGGTAGCAATGTCTAGTTTACTTTGTAAAAATGGTTATATTTTGGTTTCATGTAGAAGTAGGAATGAAAATGAAAAACAAGATGCCGTACCACTTCCACTTACAAAAAAAGAAATAAACCAATTTGTTCAAAGCGATGGATTAAAAGAAATTAGTTTTTTACAATATGATGATAATCAAGTACCAAGTGTTCCTCACTTTTTTGGTATATATCAAAAATAAGGATTTAATGTGAACATATGGGAAGATATTATAAAGCATGAAAAACAGCAAGATTACTATAAAAAACTAGAAACTATCATAGATGAAAAATATGAAACAACTACTGTTTTTCCACCAAAAGAAAAGATATTTTACGCTTTTTCACAAACACCCTTAGATAATTTAAAAGTTGTAATTTTAGGTCAAGACCCATATCATGGAGCTAATCAAGCACAAGGTTTAGCTTTTTCTACACCAAAAGAAATGAAAAATCCACCTTCAATGGCGAATATACTAAAAGAGATACAAAGTGATTTACAAAGACCATCATCATGTGATGATGGAGATTTAACACCATGGGCAAATGATGGAGTTTTACTTTTAAATACTATTTTAACAGTAGAGCAAGCTAAACCAAAATCCCATGAAAAGTTAGGCTGGGAAATATTTACAGACAACATCATAAAATATATTTCAAATAATTGTAGTAATATTGTATTTATTCTTTGGGGTGCACCATCTATTAAAAAAACAAAACTAATAGATGAATCAAAGCATCATATTCTAACTTCACCTCATCCAAGTCCACTATCTTCATATAGGGGATTTTTTGGTTGTAAGCACTTTTCTAAAACAAATGAGATTTTAAATAGTATTGGGAAAAAACAGATTAATTGGTAGCATAAAAAAAGGATAGATTCTAAAATCTATCCTCATCATCAAGTACTTTTACAATACTTTCTTCGTTTTGATATCCTCTAAATTCATGGATAATAAACAAATCATCTTCTTCATAATTGATTAAAAATGATGTGGGAAAATACTTTATAGTAAATGGGTATTTTTTAACTAACTCTTTGTAAATCTCTGAGTTATCATTTACTTTTACTATTTGTAAACTATCTTCTCTTTTAAATCCTAATTCATTAAATACCCTTGTTTGCCTGTGACACCACGGACAATAAGTTGTACTAAACATAATTATTACGTCTTGATTTTTTTTGATTTGAGATATACTCTCAAGTTCTTTTATCTCAAAAGAGAACAAAGAACTTACAAGAAAAAACCATACAAATAACAGCTTTTTCATAATTTATCCTTTATTTAACTAAAGCAGAAATTCCTTTGAAATTTGGGTCTTTAGCATTTAGAGTTAACTCAAATAAAATTGACTCATAAGTTGTTGGTACAACTCC
>JBDNBT010000058.1:0-13290 GCA_039767755.1 Sulfurovum sp. | reverse complement strand
TTTTTCTTCGTAGATTATATACAAGTAAAAAAAGTTAAGTATCATTTATGATATTTAACTTTTTTTATTTAAGGGGAAATTTAAATGAGCTTAACAAATGACTACTTTTTACTATATCATGGTACTACTTTCGAACAGACTACTGAAGTTGAAGAAATTGATACAGATATAGACAATGACACTATTTCAATATTTTCATTAATTTTAATAGGTGAGAGAAAAAACTATAAAAAAATTATTGAACTAGATAGCTTCAAAGATTTATGTAAAAAAATTAAAGTTAAAACACCAACAAATTTAAATTATCTTATGCACACTCAACACAATATTATTGAGTGTATTAAACAAAACCTTACTAAAGAAAATGTTGATTTTATTCACAAATGTTTTGAGTTCTTAAAAAAAGAAGAAATTTTAGGTTTTGATAACTACAATAAACTAATTTCTTTATTTGATCATACAGAATTAAATATTTCAGATGAAGATGAAGATAAGTCATATAAAGATGAAGAAGATATTATTACAGATTCAAAAGCTTCATTCAAAGAATTAAAAGCAACACTTGAAGATGTAATTAGTGAGCTTAAAGATTTAGTTAATACTGAAAATATAAAAAGTGACTTTGATGATACAATTGGCTACTTAAATAACCAAAAATTCTCAATAGGTATAACAGGTGTTATGAATGCAGGTAAATCTACTATGCTAAATGCCCTAATGGGTAAAGAGATATTAGGTAGTGCAGTTGTACCTGAAACAGCTAACTTAACAATTGTAAAGCACAATGTATCTGAAAATGCTAAAGTATTTTATTGGAATAAAAAAGAGTGGGAACGAATAGAAAACTCAGCTAAAGAGTTAGATTCTATGAGAGATTATGTAAATGAAACTCACAGAATTTTTGGTGATGAGTTAAAATCATATATAAAAGATGAATCAAGATTTGATGAAGTTGATATAAATGATTTATCATCATATACATCAGCAGAAGCTAGTGGCAAAAAATGTAATCTTGTAAAATATGTTGAGTTAGGTTCTAATTTAAAATTCTTAAGTGATGGAATAGAAATAGTTGATACTCCAGGATTAGATGACCCTGTTATTCAAAGGGAAGAAATTACTAAAGAGTATATTTCAGCTTGTGATATGATGCTTCACTTAATGAATGTATCTCAAAGTGCAACTTTAAAAGATGTTGAGTTTATTATTGATGCTGTTTTATATCAAAATATTTCAAAGCTATTGCTTGTAATAACAAGAGCTGATACAGTTTCAAAAGAGCAGTTAGATGAAGTAATTGAATACACAAAATCTTCAATTAAAAAGCAATTAAAAAGTCAAAATAAAGATAGTCAATTAGACTATATTTTAAATACTATAAAATTCATTCCAATTTCTGGAAAAATGGCACTACTTCATAGAACAGGTAGAGAAAAAGAAGCACTTGAAGCTGGATTTAATATTGAAGATACTGGTATTTTAGAAATAGAAAAATACCTAACTGAAACTCTTTTTGGTTCAAACTCACAAAAGGGTGAGCTAATTATTCAATCTGCAAAATCTCAAGTTCTTAAAACAATAGATAAAGAAAACCTTGCTTTACACTATGAACTTCAATTATTATCAAAATCAAAGGAAGAGTTACAAAAAGATTTAAAAGATTTTGAAAAAAGAAAGTTAGTAAATCAAAGAATTTTCACATCAGTTAGTGAAGATATTAATTTTTATAAAAAAGATGCACAAGGCTATGTGGACTCACTTGATACTTTCTTACAAAGTGAATTAATAGACTTACAAACTGTAATTAAACAAAGAGTTATTAGTGATGTAAGATATTCATTTGAAAAGACTAAAAAAAGACCTGAAAACTCAAGGGTTAAAGTTATAGTTGAAACTGCTATTAAAGATGGAATAATTGATGTAATTAGGGATTATAGATATAAATTTATCAAAAAATCACAATCAATCGGTGAACAATGTGAACAAAAATATCAAGATTTAGGGTTCGTACTAGGTCACAATAACCAAAACTTTGATGCAAGAGGTTTCTTTCAAGATGACTTTAAATCAGGATTTTTAACATCTAATAATGAAGTACTAGTTAATAAAATAGTTGGTGCTGTTTCTAAATCTAAAGATAATAAACTAAATGAACTAGATAGGGAAATTGAAGGTTATATTAAATCACAATTTAAAGATATTGAAGATAATTTAAAGCAAAAAGCCCATAAAGTTTCGAGTGTATTACTTGATTCATTCTTTGAAACTCTAAATGCTCCTTTAATTAGAGTTCAACAAAAAATGAAAAATGAAGAAGAAATACTTCAAAATCAAGTGTCATCATTTGAAAAAGATGAAGACAATAGAGCACAAAAATCAATTGATATTCACAAAACAATTAAAGCCTTAGATACTATGGTAAATCAAATTAAAGGACTTAACTAATGAGCGCAAATATTACAGTTTTAGATAGATTTATTAGTGAGTACAAAGAGAAATATACAAAAAAAGAAGTTGTATATGAAGAGTCTTTAGTTGGTGATATTAAAAGGGTACAAGATAAGCTTTTAGATGAAAGATTTATGCCATCTAGTCAATTAAAAGAGACATTAAATAAACTTATTAGAAGAGCTAGATATCCAATGGAAGTAGCTATTACAGGTCAATTTAGTGCAGGTAAATCAACTTTTTTAAATGCCCTACTTTCAAGAAATATTTTACCAACAGGGATTACTCCTGTTACATCTAAAGTAAACTTTATAAACTATGGTGATGAATATAAACTAAAAATCACTTATTATTCAGGGGCTCAAGAGTTCGCTCCTATTGAAGCTATTGCTGATTTTACAGATCAAAGACAAGATGAAATGAAAGATATAAAATATCTAACTTTATATGCACCAATGGACATACTAAAAGATATATCTTTTGTGGATACTCCTGGTTTAAACTCACAATCACAAAGTGATACAGATACTACAAGAAAAGTTTTAAAAAATGTTGGTGGTATTATTTGGTTAACATTAATAGATAATGCAGGAAAGCAATCAGAAGCTGAAATTCTTGAAGAGTATATGGAACATTTTAAAGATAAAACTTTATGTGTATTAAATCAGAAAGATAAATTTTCTCAAGAGCAAGTTGATACTACTACAAAGTATGTATCTGAAAAATTTGCAAAGTTCTTTTCACAAGTTACACCTATTTCTGCAAAAATGGCACTTGATTCAAGGGCAACTCAAAAATCTGTATTAATTGAAAATTCTGTAAATGATGTATTAAAAGAGTTTAAAAAAGATTTAAATACACACATGCATAATGCAGATTCTGTAGACTTCTTTAAAGATAAATATGCAGAATTTAACAATAAAATTTCAGAAATTAAAAACAAAGACATATCTTCAAATATGGAAATGCTAAAGGAATCAAATATTCAAAAAGTTTTAGAGTTTATTGAATATGAGATGAGACCAAAAGCTGCTGAAGCTAAAGAGTATACAATTAAAAAAGATTTAAAAAACATTTGTGATATTTTATCAAATGAATACAAAACAATAATGGCTGTATATGACTCTTTAGTAGAGATTTTAATGGAAATAGAACCTAAGATAATAGAGTCATTTGATAAAATCTATAAAAGATATTCAAAGGAATTATTTACTATTTATAATTCATTAGAATCAATTATGGAAAAAATCGCCCATGAAACATATAAAAATATTGAAAGAAAAAAAGCTATTAGATTTGAAGAATCTAAAGGTGGATTTTTAAAGGGTAAAAAAATTGAAAAGTTTGAATATAAAACTTTTTGGATAAATGCAGATAATATTTATAAATCTTTATTTTATGATGATCAAACAATTGATAAGATGTTTAAAAGATCAATCAAGCTTCTTAAGAATATTGAATTAAATACAGATGAAGCTTTTAGAGAAACATATAGAATAATAAGAAATGATGTTCAAAAATGGCAAGAACCATATGAACTTATTAGAAAACACAGAGAAATTGCTTCAGATAGTGAGTTCTCAAACACAAGGCACTTTGCAGCTAAAGCCTATGAAAGTATATTAAGATCATATCATAGAGCCATACTTGAAAATATCTCAGCTTTAAGAAAGAAATTCGCATATTTTAATGGTGCACTATCATATTCATATATTCAAACTACACAAGCTACAATTGCACATTTTGAACAACAAATATTTGAATCAGAAGAGTTATATAAAAAAGAGCCAACTAGATTTGCTATTCAACACCCAAGGGAAGATGAGATTCTTACAAAATTAAAAGCAAACTTTGGATTTGAAAAAATTGAAGATTTTTTAACTTCAAGAAGAAACTATTTATTTAAAATAGTTCAATACTCAAAAGAGCAGTTCTTAGAAATAAATGAAGATAGAATTGAGTTTGTAACATCTAAAAAAACTCAATATAAACAAAAAATAAAAGATCTTGAAAAAATAAAAGAAGAGATATAAAATCTTCTTTTATGAAATATATTCAACACTACCCTCAACATTTACAAGATCAAGTAAAAACCTTAATAAAAGAGAACAAACTAGACTCATACTTATTAAAAAAATATCCAAATAAACATGAATATTCAAATGATAAACTTCTTTATGAATATGTAATGGATTTAAAAAACCAATATTTAAAAAAATATCAAATATCAAAAGTAATGTATGATGGAAAAATAAATGTAATAAACAACGCTTTAGGTATGCATACTTTTGTTTCAAGGGTTCAAGGAAATAAACTAAAATCAAAAAATGAAATAAGAGTCGCGACTATATTTAAAAACGTGCCTCAAAAGTTTTTAGAAATGATTGTGGTACATGAGTTAGCTCACTTTAAACAAAAAGAACACAACAAAGCTTTTTATGATATGTGTACATATATGATGGATGATTATCATCAAATTGAATTTGATTTAAGGGTGTATCTTATTTATTTAGATAAATATGGAAAGCTGTACTAAGTTTTTTAATACTCTTTTTTAATACTCTTTTTTTTATATCTAAAACAAGCTTCAAATAAATGAAGCTTTATTTTAAATAGTATGTATTATGCTTCTAAAACTTTTAAATAGTCTTTAAAAGTTTCATGACCAAGATTATCTTTTTCATAATCGTTTATTAATTTTTCAATATAAGATACAAGTTGATTAGCAGGAACTTTTACCCCAATTTTTCTAGATATTCGACTTTTATGTTCACCCTCTAAGTTTCCACCTAAAAGTACCTCATAACCCTCAACTCTTTGACCTTCATGCCTTATATTTCCACCAACAAACCCTATATCTGCAATTTGAGGTTGAGAACATCCATTTCCACATCCAGATATAGCTATGGTTACATTTTCTTTAAAGTTTGGAAACTTCTCTTCAAGTTCTATTAAAACTTTTTTAGCGAACTCTTTTGTCTCAGTTATACCAAATTTACAAAACTCTTTTCCTGTACATGATTGAAGTCTAGCTCTAAATGGTGTAGGTTTATAAGGATAGCCTAAGGCATCAAATTCATCGGCTAAATCTTGAACTACTTCATCTTTTACACCATATACTATGAAGTTTTGAGTTGCTGTTAATGTAATTCCACCTGCATTATATTTTTTACAAATATCATACATCATTTGAAAATCAATTCCAGCCACTCTACCTGAGTTTGTAGCAAATCCAACATAAGAGTATCCCTCTTGTTTAGCTTTATTTATACCAAAGTGATTTCTATTTTCATATGACTCAATTTTTGGTTCATGGATACCTTCTTGAAGTTTATATCCAATATTTTTTTCAATCTCATCAACAAACTTTTCCATTCCCCATTCATTTAATAGGTGTCTAACCCTTGCTTTATTTCTATTAGCTCTATTTCCATTATCCCTAAAGATTTCAGCACATGCAACAGCTACATCTTTTACTTGACTAGCTTTAACATATCTATTTGCTCTAGGTGCAATTTGTTTTGATTTAGATAAACCACCACCAATTGTCAAGTCAAATAATACTTCACCATTTTCATCTTTAAAAGCTGTAAATGCCACATCTTGAATTTCATGTGCAGCACAATGACATGCACAACCACTTACTCCAATTTTATATTTTCTTGGGAAATTACAAAACTCATCTTCATTTTTGTCAAAATAAGCATCAACTTCTTTAACTAAGGCTCTAGCATCATATATTTCATCACGATCAATTCCACTTACAGGACAAGTCATAATAGGTCTAGGCCCATCACCTGATGCCATTCTTGAAGTTAAACCAACACTTTGCATTAATTTAAAAATCTCTGGTAAGTCTTTTATTTGTATGTAATGAAATTGCACATTTTGTCTAGTTGTAAAATCAACTAAACCCTGTGCATACTTTTGGCCTATTTGAGCCATTACTCCTAGTTGCTCACAATTCATTGAAGCATCAATAAGTTTAATTCTTTTCATAAAATATTTTTTTGTTTCAATATCTCCATGATTAATATGTGGATACATACCATACCATTTGAGTAGTCCTATATACTCATCTTTAAGTGGTATTCCCTCTTGTGCTTCTTTATAAATATCTTCTATTACTTTTAATGGATTCCTTGAGGCTTTTAACTTCTCAAGTTCTGATAACTCAGCCATAATATCTCCTAATTTTTCCTTGTGTTCGAAATGTTAGCAAAAAAGAATAATTAAAGCAAGTTTATATTTGACTAAAATAGTATGAAATACTACTATCAAGCATATAAGAAATTTAAATATATTATACATATTTAATCTTGATAAAATTAATTATATATAAAAATTAGACTAAAAAAAACCCGGCTTTCACCGGGCTTTATAGCAAAGGAGATAATAAGAACAGTATTTTAAGATAATTAGAACTTGTACGTTGGATCTAATAATCTAATTATCTTAATTTGAACTTCATTAGTTAAATTCTAAATTAGGTCAGCTTATAAATAAGCCTAGAACTTAACCAAAATAATTCACATTGATGATTCCATCTAGTAGCATTTGGAGATTAATTATATGGTTTCATCAATATCATTATGCAAATATCTCATGTGAAAATTATAGTAATAAGGCCGTAACTATACATTTTCATCAACATTTACTAATAAATAATACTTTCTTAAAATACGCAGTCTCAATTATTTAATTAAAACTATAGTAATTATAATTGCCCATAGCTTATAGAATAATTAAATGTTATTATATTTGCAAAAAAGTTTTATAATATAATCTTAACTTATAATACTACACTTTACCCATATTAAATAAGACTTTTCATATAATATAGTAAATATTTTAAGACTGCGAGTATATATGCTGTTAAATAATAAACAATTAGAAAACTTCTACAAAGACGGATTTTTAGTAATTAGAGACTTCTTAGAAAAAGAAGAATGTGATGAAATAATAAATGCAACACAAAAACATATTGACAATATGATAGAACCTATTGAATCAGAACAAGAATATTTAGAAGATTCAAACACAAAAAAAACTACTTTAAGAAGATTAAGACAAGTTTATGATAGGGAAGAGGTCTTTCAAAAATGGATGACAAATAGAAACATCAGACCCATTTTAGAGCAGATCTTAAATGAAAAAGCTATTTTAACACTAGCCCATCACAACTCAATTATGACAAAAATGCCAAAGGAAAGTTCAAGAACTACATGGCATCAAGATAGAAGATACTGGCACTTTGAAAACGACAATCTACTATCTGTATGGTTAGCACTTGATGATGAATACTTAGAAAATGGTTTATTAGAATTCATTCCAGGATCACATAAACTAACTTTACAAAAAGATCAATTTGATGATAAAAGTAATTTTTTAGATGAATTACCAATAAATCAAGAGATAATTAAAAAAAGAACCCATACTAATCTTCAAAAAGGAGATATAGTACTTTTTCATTGTAAGACACTTCACGCTGCAAGTAAAAACATTACAGATAATCCTAAAATATCATTTGTTTATACAGTTAGAGGAATAAATAATAAGCCAATAAAAAATACTAGAAGTGATTTTAAAGAAGTGATTCTTGACTAATAACCTAATCACTACTATACAAAATAAAACAAATCTATCATCTAAAGTAATTGAAAATATCATTAAGCTTTTAGATGAAGGCTGTACAATTCCTTTCATAGCTAGATATAGAAAAGATCACACTAACAATGCAAGTGATGAAGAACTAAGAATTTTTGAAGAGGTATATGAATATTCAAAAAAACTTTTATCAAGAAAAGAAGAGATTAAAAACCTTTTAAAAGATAAAGATTTTTTAAATGACAAGATTCTTAAAAACATAAATGATGCACTTACACTTCAAGCTTGTGAAGATATTTATGCGCCATTTAAAGACAAGAAATCTTCAAGAACAACCACTGCTATTAGCAATGGACTTGAGCCTTTAGCTAATATTATTCAATCTATGAAATATTCAAAAGATGATATAAATCAAAAAGCAAAACAGTTTTTTAATAAAAATATTTCATCTATTGAAGATGCTATAAATGGTGCAAAAGATATTATTGCCCAAAGATACGCAGATGATTTTAAATCAAAAGAAATAGTAAGAAACCTAATAGCAAATTGGGGAAATATAGAAATTAAAGAGGCTAAAGAGTTTGATAAAAATGGTCTATATACTAATTTTGTAAATTCAAATGAAAAACTAAAATACATAAAATCTCACAGAGCCTTAGCAATACTTAGAGCTGTAAATGAAAAACAACTTTCAATTAAGATACAAATAGATGAGACACATATTTTAGAAAATATTAAAAAATACAAAATACCCCCTCAAGCTTTAAACTCAAAAGACATTGTGTTTGATGCATATAAAGACGGACTTAAAAGAGTGTTACTTCCAAGTTTAAAAAGAGAGGCATTATCTAATCTTAAAGAAAAAGCTAGCACTGAAGCAATTGAGGTTTTTGGTAAAAACTTAAAAGAGCTTCTACTAACAGCTCCACTTATAAATCAAGTGATTTTAGGAATGGATCCTGGCTTTAAAACAGGATGTAAACTAGCTGTTATAAATGAAAATGGTCAGTATTTAGATAGTGCTGTTATTTATCCAACTAAACCAAAAGAGGATATTATTAACTCTTCTAAAACCGTATTAAATCTAGTTAAAAAGTACAAAATTACAACTATAGCTATTGGAAATGGAACAGCTTCAAGGGAAACAGCAAGCTTTATAGATAAGTTAATAAAAGAAAAAAACCTAAATATAAATTATGCCATTGTTAGTGAAATTGGAGCAAGTGTATATTCAGCTTCTAAGATAGCAATACAAGAGTACCCAAACTTAGATGTAACAATTAGAGGTGCAATTTCAATTGCCCAAAGATTAAGAGATCCAATGGCTGCATTAGTTAAAATTGATCCTAAATCTTTGGGAATTGGTCAATATCAACATGACGTTAATCAAAAAGAGTTAGCACAAAAACTTAAAAATATAACTATAGATTTAGTAAATAAAGTTGGGATTGATTTAAACTCAGCATCATATAAACTACTCTCTTTTATTTCAGGTATTTCTGAAAAACTTGCTCAAAATATTGTAGAACATAGAACAAATATGAAGAAATTTACTACAAAAAAAGAGTTATTAAAAGTAAAAGGAATTGGAGCTAAGGCCTATGAGCAGAGTGTTGGTTTTTTAAGAATAAAAGATGGAAACTCACTTTTAGATAATACAGGAATTCACCCTGAAGATTATGCCCTATGTTCGAAATTACAAAAAAACTATGATATAAAAAACATAATAGACTTTGAAAAAGTATCAAAAGAACTAAACACAAGTACTATTAAAGTAAAAGATATTACAACTGAGCTTTTAAAACCAGGTTATGATGTAAGGGAAAACTTTAATCAAGTTAGATTTGCAAATGATATATTAGATATAAATGATCTAAAAAAAGGCTATATTTTAGGTGGGATTGTTAGAAATATCACAGACTTTGGTGCCTTTGTTGATATTGGCTTAAAAAATGATGCCCTACTTCATATTTCACAAATATCTACAAAAAGAATTTCCCATCCAAGTGATGTATTAAGTATCAATCAAAACTTAGAAAATCTAAAAATTCATAGTATTGATTTAGAAAAACAAAGAGTTGGTCTTACTTTAAAGTAAGTGCAAAAAAGAAAAAAAATAAATTAAAATTAGGATTAAAACATGGAAAATATAAAAACTGAATTAAAAGAAATAATCACTGAAACAATGATTCCTGAATCAACAGACTTTATAAAAGAATTAGAAACACTAGTTGAAAATAAAACAGCAAAAAAAGATGACTTAGATAGTTTAAGTGATATGAAATCATTTATTGAAGAATTAGAGACTATACTAAATGCTATAGAAAAAGATTTAATAAGTGATGATGAAGCCCAAGAAATTTTTGATAAAATTGAGTATATGATTAAAGAGCATTCTGTTAAAGAAGAAGAGTAAAACTAAAGGAATATATCCTTTAGTTTTTAAAAGCTATTGCATCAACTTCAACTAAAACATTTTTAGGTAAAGTCTTAACAGCAACAGTAGCCCTTGATGGAGCATCTTCAGCTGTAAAATACTCTGAATAAACTTCATTAAACTCAGCAAAATTAGCCATATCAGATAAATAACAGTTAGTTTTTAAAACATTATTATATGATGAATTTGCAGCTAATAATACTTCTTTTAGATTTTCCATTACTTGCTTAGATTGCTCTTTAATTCCACCTTCTATAATCTCCATAGTCTCAGGAACTAAAGGAATTTGACCTGAAGTGAATACTAGTTTTTCAAAAGTTGTAGCTTGATTATATGGTCCTATTGCATCTGGAGCTTTTTTTGTAGAAATAATTTCTTTCATTTATATACCTTATTTAAAATTTCGTTTATTATACTTTATAAATCATTAGGAAATAGGAGTTCAAACTCTCTATTTATGTTAAGTAGTTCATTTCTTAACACTAAGCCATCATTTCTTAGTGATGTTTTTACTATCTCTTTTATATAAGGGAATACTTTTTCATCATTTAAATACTCATTTACATCTATCCATTTTGCATCTACTATTTCATCGGTGTCTATTATATTTATTTGACTAGTAATAGCACTGCCTTTACATAATATGTACAAATTAGATTTATCAAATTGATGTGGATAAAAATGACCCAAAGAAATCACACCGTCAAACTCTATTTTTATACCAGTTTCTTCAAATACTTCCCTAACACAAGCTGATGATATCATTTCACCATCATCTATATGACCACCTGGAAGTTTAAAACCTATATCTGATATTTTTTCTTTTATGACAAGCAATTGATTTTTTGGGTTTACTACAACTACTCCCACACCTAAAGTATGATTTGAGGCTGTTGGAATTATTGCATTTTGCTTTTGTTGTTTTACAAGTAAAATTCTATTTTCATTACATGTATGGAACTTAAAATCTAAATTTGTTAATACTTTTATAAATTCTGCTTTTTCAATATTTATATAAACCCAAATAAGATTATACTTATCTTTAGTTTCACAGATCAACTCTTTTATATTTTCTAAAAATATATTTTTATCTTCTTTTACTTCATCACTTTTTATAGTAATTCCATTATAAACATCAACAATGACATTGAAATTACATATAAACTCTTCTTTTACATTTAGTTTCATTTAATTTGTTCCATATACTTTTACAAGTTCAACTATTCCACTTACAATAAACTGCACAGCAATTGCTCCCACAATTAAACCCATAAGTTTAGTTACTACATTTTGCCCCACATGACCTAAAGCATTTTTTATATAAATAGAATTTTTTAATATAAAATAGAATATCACGGCATTAATTAAAAAAGCCAAAGATATAGACAAAATATCCATAAAACTCTGTGCTTGCTGCTTATAAATAATCACAGTACTAAATAATCCTGCCCCAAAAGCAATAGGAATACCAATTGGTACAATTGCCATTTCTTTATAGTCTTTTGTCATACTTGTACTTTCATTTGTTGAGCCATTTACCATTTTTATAGCCATTAATATTAGTATAATTCCACCCATAGTTTTTAAAGACTCTTCAGATATTCCAAATAATTTTAAAAGAAAATCACCACTAAGAAAAACTATAAAAAAGGCTATTACTATAGTAAAAGTAGACTTTTTAGAAACTTCTGAAAGTTGATTTTGACTAATAGTACTTCCCAATACAGATAAAGCAATAGCACTTATTCCAATTGGATCTAATATTGCAAAAAATGTAATTAAATACTGTAAAAAATTAGAAGCAAATTCCATATGCACACCTTTATATGATTAAATATTTTTTATTTTTATCTTATGCTTTACTCATGCGACTATTCTAAAGTATAATCTTTGAAATAACACTAGGCCAAAATCATGAGTAAAAACACTATACTTATTTCTTTAGTTTCAATCATTACTATTTTGATTTTAACATTAACTAATGAAACTTCTACTTTAAATATGATTATATCTTCATTTTCTGTTTTAGCAATACTAATTCTAAATTTTTACACTAAACAACATGAAAATGAAAGTCTAGATACAAAAATATAAAAGGGTAAATTATGCAAAAGTTTTTATACATCACAGATCAAAATGAATTTAGTGATAACAGTTTTATTGGACCTTTATTTGAAAAATATTTAACTAAACACTTTGAAATAGACATTATTTATTTTTCAAAAACAAAAACTAAATTTGAAAAAATCGATGATAATAAATATTTATTTCCCAAAGAAGATAAAAAAGAGATAATTAAAAGTCTTGACTCAAATGGTTTTAATTTAAGTGATTATACTTATGTGGCTGTTAGAAATGACACAAATATATTAAAAAATGTCCTTGATAAAAGAAAAACTTATGGGTATAAAGTTCCATTTAGATTATCATTTCCTAAAAGAATTGCTAAACTTCAAATAGATGAAGCAAATGATAAAAAAAGCTACTTTGATATTATTTCAAATAAAATTAAACTACTTCAAGAAACAGCATTAATAAATGACTGTGATATATTCTTACCAACAACTAGAAAAATGAGAGATGACTATTTAAAAGATGTTAAGACTAGAACTTTTGTAATACCATCTGCAATTGACCCTGAAGTTTTACACAATAATATTCAGCATGAAGGAAATGAAAAAAGATTTTTTTACGCTGGTACTTTAGATAAATTAAGAAGTTTTGAAACTGTATTAGATGCCTTCAATGAAGTTAATAATGACAACTTTAAAATAATGATTTCAACAAAAGATCCAATT
>JBDNBT010000057.1:0-6171 GCA_039767755.1 Sulfurovum sp. | reverse complement strand
TCTTAAGTATTGAACTTCATGTAAAAAACCAAATGTTCTAGCTTTTGAAATATTTTCTTTATACTCAGGAATTGAATAATCAAAATGATAATTTTGAGTACCAATTGATGGGTGTTCAAAGTTTATTTCAAAATCATAAATAATTCTATTAGATGCTTTTAAAGCCACTTTTTTACCCTCAGGTGTAGTAACTTCTATATCTTTTTTGATTTTCATAACTTTTTTTGATTTGTCAAGCTCTTTTATTCCAGCTTCTTCAATAAGCATACAATATCCAGATGAACTACCATCTAATACAGGTACCTCATCATTATCAATTATTACCCTTAAGTTATCAATACCATACGCATAAACAGCAGATAATAAGTGTTCTATAGTTGAAATAACAACATCATTTTTCCCAATTACAGTTGCCATTTGTGTATCAACTACATTTTCAATTTTTAAAGGAATAGTTACACCCTTATCCGCTCTATAAAAAACAATTCCCATATCACTATCAAGTGGTTCAAGGGTCATTTTTACAGGTACACCTTTATGTAATCCAATTCCTACAATATCTACTGATTTTGCTATTGTTCTTTGTTTCATTTACTATCAATCACTTTCTTAGCTTTATCTAAAACATTTTTTACATTTAGTTTTATCCATTTTGAATCTAACCATTCTAAAGGATTTACCTCAATACCTTGAACTAAAACTCCAAAGTGTAAATGATCCCCAAAAACAGCACCAGTTGATCCTGTGTTTGCTATTAGTTGGTTATTACTAATATTATCATCTAACTGTACATGTGAGTTTGTTGTATGTCCATATAATGTAGCTAATCCAAATTTATGATCAACTATTATTGTATTTCCATAAATTCCTAAGTAATCATTAAATATTACTTTACCACCATTAGTACTATAAACTTTAGCTTTTTTAATACTAGCCCAATCAATTCCTAAGTGCCAAGCTTCATCAATTTTATTGTTTTCATAAAAATAATGTCTTCTTTCACCATATAAAGCAAAAGTCTTTCCATTTCTTAATTGTTTGAAAGTATTTAAATCATAATTAGAAACTAAGTTTTTATCCATGTATTTTCTAACTACACTTTTGATTGTTTCAACATTATCTTTTCTAAGATCTTTATTTGATAAAACAAATGCTTCCACATCATCAGCTGGAACTTGATATTCACTTTTTTGTAATACATTTTTACTAACATTGTTTATAAACTTACTTGATACATTTATTTTATCAATTTTAGTTTTGTGGGATTTTATATAATAAGGAACTTTAGTAACAGTAACATTATTAGCCATATCACTTGCTACTAAATTTACCCTTCTAAATTCTTCAATATCAATAGGCCATGCAATAATTGCCATATAGTAGTTTTCTTTATGATATGGAATTAGTTCAAAAAATTCTTGATTATTAAAACTTACATAAGCATCTTTTAAATTATCATCTTTAACTTCAACCACAAGTGTAGCACTACCACCTTGTTTTAGCATATATGAGTTTCCTATTACATTTGCAACAGGATTTATTGTATCAATAATTAAGTTTACAGTAGAAGATGCATCGTTTCCTGCAAAAAAGTTCCACTTGCTATCATCTTTTACTTTGATTTCAATAGAAGTTGTAGCTGGTTTATATCTTCTTGGAAATTTAGGAGGAACAACAGAAAGTTGAAGTTGATTTCCTATTTTAGTTTCATTTACTGCTAATGGCATTCTTTTATTGCCATCTATAAAAGTTACACTGTATGATTTGATATTACTTTCATCTTCAATTACAATATCAATAGGCTTTTTTAAATTCCAGTAAATTTCTTTATCAACTGTAATTTTTGGTGGGTTTTTTTCAAACATTGGAGAAAATCCAACAAAACCACCAATTCCTGCAACTACTAATAAAATTAAAATTAATATCACTTTAGCGATATTATTTGATTTTTGTCTACTTGTAAAACTCAAAAACTTCCTTTAATACTAAATTTTTAGCTTCAATAACATCCAAAGTATCTATTGAAAAACCAGCAGCATTTAAATGCCCACCGCCACCAAATATAGATGCAATATTAGCAACATCAAATTTGTTTTTAGATCTTATTGAAACTCTTACACTATTATTTACTATTCTTAAAAAAACAGCAACTTTTACTATTCCCATACTCATAATCATATCTAAAGCATCGTCACAATCTCTACTATGTGCCCCTGTTTCTTCATACCACTGTGTTGTGGCATAAATTGTAGCCACTTCCCCTTCTTGATGTAGTTCTAAGCTATTTAGAACTTTTGGAATAATTCTATATTTTGCTAAAGAATCCCTTCTTAAAAGTTTATTTGCAATACTTGAAGGACTAGCTCCACACGATACTAAAAAGTTTACTTTTTCGAAAGTAGTTTCATCACATCTTCCTAAAGAAAAAGCCAATGAGTCATCATATATACCTACATAAAGTGCAGTTGCTGAATTTTTTGTAATATACAAGCCATTATGTTTAAAAAAGTCATATACAACTTCAGCAGTTGAACTTAAATATGGATCAACTAAATTTATTACACCAAAATCTTCATTTGATTTATGGTGATCAAAGTTAATAATAGGAATATCTTTAGGTACATCAAAACCTAATCTTTTATATGAACCACAATCCACACTTATAACTAAGTCATAAAATTTAGGAAATTGATCTGTGATTTTGTCAAATCTTTCTATAAAGTCTAAGTTTTGAGGTAAATCAGAACTTATATTAAATACTTTGTGCTTAATTTTATTTTCAAAAAACAAGTTAGATAGTGCAAGTGCAGATGAAATTGAGTCGGCATCAGGATTAACATGAGTTACAATTAATATATATTTACTTTTTTCAATAAGCTCTAAAGCATTAGAATAATCTGTCATATTAATTTTATTTGTAACTATGAAATCTTTCTTCAAACCAACTCCTTATCTATATATAATATTTAACTAGAAATAACAAAAAGTTAATACTAATCAAACTTCATTGAAAAATCAAGCCATGTGGCTTGATGAATAATACTTCCACTACTAATAGCATCAACACCACTTTGAGCATATCCTCTAATAGTATTTAAATCAATATTTCCACTAGCTTCAAGTAAAATATGTGGATACTCTTCATTTCTAAAATTTACCACTTCTTTTATTTGTTCAGGTTCCATATTATCACACATGATAATATCAGCTCCTGCGTCCATAGCTTCTTGAACTTGAGTAAATGTTTCACACTCAATTTCAATTTTTGTCACCCATGAAATTCTTTTTCTTGCTTTTACTACAAACTCTTTTAAGTTTTTAATAGTTCTTAAGTGAGTATCTTTTAACATCAAACAATCATCAAGTCCAAGTCTGTGATTAATAGCACCACCTACTCTACTAGCATATTTTTCAAAGTCTCTTAACTGAGGTCTTGTTTTTCTAGTATCAAGTAAAACTACACCTGTACCTTCAATTTGTTTTGCATATTGAGATGCCATAGTAGCAATTCCCGATGCATGTTGAAGCATATTTAAAAAAGTTCTTTCAGATGATAGTAAAACAGAAGCTTTACCTTCAAGTTCAGCTATAACATCACCTTTTTTTATCTCATCACCATCTTTGACTAAAAACTTACAATCAAATTTTTCAGTTCTTGCTAAAACTTTAGCATATTGAATTCCAGCTATTATTCCATCACTTTTTGAAATAGCACGTGCAGTAAATCTTCCTTTTGGTGCAACATCAAAGAATAAATCCCCTCTACCATTATCTTCTATAATGGCGTTTTTAACAAACTTTTTAATATTTATCATACTTCTAACATCCTTTGAAGTGCTATTTTTGCGTATTTAACAGTATTTTCATCCACAAAGATTTCTCTTTCTTTTGAAATATTATTGTTTTTTATACTTAATAATGTGTCATATACATCTAATAATGTAGTTTCATTCATAGTAGGACACTCAGGCTTTGTTGAACTTAAAATATATGTATTTTCAGTTCTTAATCTACTTACCATATTAAACTCAGTCCCAACAGCAACTTTTTGCTCCTTTGGTAACTCACTTATATAAGTAATTAACTGAGAAGTAGAACCCACAAAATCAGCTGCATCACATACACTTGGATCACATTCAGGATGAACGGCTATTAATATGTCTTCATATTTATTTCTATAAAACTCTATATCTTCAACTGAAAATTGCTGATGAACAGAACAAAAACCGTTATAACAAATAATATCAGCCTCAGCTATATTTGAACCATCTCCCACAACAGAAGATTTTAAATTCATTTGTTTTGCAAAGTTTTGCCCTAAACATCTATCAGGTACAAAGAAAATCTTTTTACCAGATTCTAAACCTTTTTCAATGATTTTATAAGCATTTGAAGATGTACATACCATTCCACCCATTTCACCAACTTTTGCTTTTACTTTAGCACTTGAGTTAATATATGTAATAGGAAGTAAATCTTCATTTTTAATACCAGCTTCATTTATGATTTTAAGATTTTCTTCATAGTATCCCTCATCAATCATTCTTGCCATGGCACAACAAGCAACCTTAGGCATTACTACAGTTTTTTCGGGACTTAGAACTTTTACGCTCTCACCCATAAACCCAACACCACAAAATACTATAAATTTAGAGTCAGTAGCTTTCGCTTTTTTTGCTAATTCTAAAGAGTCCCCTACTATGTCAGCTAATTCAAATACTTCATCTCTTTGATAATAGTGGGCTACTAAAGTTACATCTAACTCTTCTTTTAGTTTTAAAATTTCATCTTTTAAATTCAATTTAAACCTTCTCATTATATATGCTAATTTATTTTAAATGAGAATATAACTAAATTTCAGTTATAATCCTTTTAATTAAAAACAAAATAACAAAACAAAGAGGTTCTTAAATGGATTTTTTTTCCAACATTAACATACTATTTTATCTAGCTGCTTATTTAATAGGCTCAATTCCCTTTGGAATGATATTAGCAAAATTATTTGCAGGTGTAGATATAAAGTCTGCTGGTAGTAAATCTATTGGTGCTACAAATGTATTAAGAGTTGTAAAAGAAACAAATCCAGCCTTAGCAAAAAAACTTGGAATTGCTACAGTTTTATTAGACGCTTTAAAAGGTACTGTTGTAATACTTGTTGCTATGAGCATGAATGTAAGTTCTGAAACTCTATGGATGATTGCTGTTTTAGCAGTACTTGGTCACTGTTATTCTATATACTTAGGATTTGAAGGTGGAAAAGGTGTTGCAACAGGGCTTGGTGTTTATATTGCTTTAGTTCCAATTGCTACAATTATTGGTGCAATTGTTTGGATAGTAAGTGCAAAACTTTTAAAGATCTCTTCACTTGCATCTTTATTAGGTTTAGTGGGAGTTGTTATAGCTTCACTGTTTATATATGATGGCTTAGATATAAACTCAAATGTACCATTGTATTTAATCGCCTTTATCATTATGTATAAACATATTCCAAATATTGTAAGAATAATCAAAGGTGAAGAAAAAAAAGTAATCTAACTTTTTTCTCTTACTAACTATCAAATACATATCAATATGAAAGTATATATCCAAAACCTCACATTTAATACTATAATAGGTATCTTAGACTTTGAAAGAACAACTCCTCAAAAAGTAATAGTAAACATCTCATTTAAATATAAGTTTAATAAGCACACTAAAGACTTCGTAAATTATGCTGAAGTTGCAAGCCTAATTGAAAAGTTAATGAAAGAAAAACAGTATCTGTTAATAGAAGATGCAATACTTGATATACGAAAAAACCTAAAAGTTATATTTAATATAAAAAAAATCAAACTTAAAATAACCAAACCAAATATCCTTACAAACTGTACAGTTTCGGTATCTAACTAAAATTTTTATATCACAATGTATCGTAAATAATAGCATTAAAGTAGCATAATGTTATAAATTGCTAAATTAAACCTTAAATTAACAAAGAATTAACAATAAACCTCACAACTTTAAGAAAACTTTAAAATTTCGTGGTGTAGAATGATTGGAACGGTAAGCCGGAAAAGGTTTAAAACACAGTTTTGAATGGGTTCGCGCGCTCCGGTAAACTGATTAAATTTCGAAATTTTAGGAGAATAAATGAAAAAATTTGTAAAATTAAGTTTAGCTGCTGCTGTAGCT
>JBDNBT010000056.1:0-8973 GCA_039767755.1 Sulfurovum sp. | reverse complement strand
AAGATAATCAAAATATTGATTTAAATGAAATATATGAAAGAGCAATTATAAATTACTATAATAGTGAAATTCCACTCTTACCAAAAGAAATATTAACTCAAATTGAACTTGAAAACAAAAGCGAATTGGAAAAATTCTTACAAAGTAAGTTTGATAAAAAAATCAAATTTTCAACGCCAAAAATAAATAAGAAAAAAGAGCTTATAAATATAGCTATGAATAACTGTAATGAACTATTAAGGTTAGATAGCAATAGAAACAACAATACAATCTACCATGAATTAAAAAAACTATTTGAACTTGAAAGCCTACCATTAAGAATAGAAAGTTTTGATAACTCACATATGATGGGTCAAGCTACTGTTGGATCAATGGTAGTGTGGGATGATAAAAATAATGGTTATGATAAGTCAAGTTTTAGACACTATAACTTAGAATCAAAAGATGAATATTCACAAATGCAAGAAATGCTAGTTAGGAGAGTTGAAAGTTTTGAAAAAAGCTCACCACCTGATTTATGGATAATAGATGGTGGTCGAACACTTTTAAAACTAGCATATGATGTTATAAACTCATGTGGTGCAAACTTAAAAGCAATTGCAATTGCAAAAGAAAAAGTTGATGCAAAGGCTCATAGAGCAAAAGGTAAAGCAAAGGATATTGTTCATTATAAAACAAGCGAAAATGAATATAAAGAGCTTAGACTACCTACAAGTGATCAAAGACTTCAATTTGTACAAAGACAAAGAGATGAAGCTCATCGGTTCGCAATAACATTTCATAAAAAACAAAAAAGACGAGAAGATAAACAAGTTTCACTTCTTCAAATAAAAGGAATTGGTGAAGCTAAGGTTAAAAAACTGCTATTATATTTTGGTGAATTTGAAAAAATAAGAAATGCAAATGTTGATGACTTAAAAGATGTTTTAAACGAAAAAGATGCTAAATTAATAAGACAATATTTTGATGAAAGTGAAAGTAAAGAATTTGCCAACAATTAAACTCAATAAAAATAATCTTTTTTACAACTTAGATATTATTACACAGAAGACAAAAGATATAAATAAAGTATCAGTTGTTTTAAAAGACAATGCATACGGTCATGGTCTTATTGAAATGGCTACTTTAACCAGTCAATATGGCATAAAAAAAGCTGTTGTAAGAGACCTTAGAGAAGCTACAATAATAAAGGACTATTTCAGTGAAATACTTGTCCTAGCACAACGGGATTTTCAAGAACTTAAACACAGTTATTCACATACTTTTCACATAGTAATTAATAGTATGGAAGATTTAGAAAAACTACCACAAAATATCAAAGTTCATATTAAGGTTAATACTGGTATGAATCGTAATGGAATATCAGAAAATGAGCTAGAGGCCTGTATTAAAGGGCTTTTAGCAAAGCATATCTCTATTTGTGGTATAATGACTCACTTTAAAAATGCAGATACTTTAGGCAGTGAATATTATGTTCAAAAACGACATTTCTTGAATATAAAGAAACTAACATTACAGATATGTGAAGAACTTTCTATACCACATCCTAATTTCCATTCATGTAACTCAGCAGGACTATTTAGAGGTGAAGATTTTACTGAAGATATGGCTAGAGTTGGTATAGCTATGTATGGTTATTTAGACAATGATGATGTATTTGATTTCCCTAAATTAAAACCTATTTTATCACTATGGGCAAACAAAATTTCAACTAGATTTTTAAATAAAGATGAAAGTGTAGGATATGGTGCTACATTTACTGCTCATAAGAAAATGACAATATCGACTTATGATCTTGGTTACGGAAATGGATTTACAAGGATAAATGAAAATCAAGAATATTTTACTAAAGATGGATACAGAGTTTTAGGAAGAGTATCTATGGATAATCTTAGTTTAGATACAGATAAAGAAAAAGTATGTATATTTGATAATGCAAATAACTTAGCAAAAATTCACAACACTATTAACTATGAAATCATAACTTCACTAAGTCCTTTTATAAAAAAAGTTATAGAATAAGAACTAGTAACATACTATTTATTGTTAATTGCTAATATCTTTTAAAATATAATCTACCCTACTATCTTCAAGAAAATCCACAAACAATTTAAAGTTTTTATCTACATTTGCTTGGTTTTCTATATTTGAAGATATACTAATCACTGCTTTTCTTTTTCCATCTATTAGTTTTGGTAAAGATGACAACTCAACATCATTAGAAACTTTTTTCATAGTGTCAATTAAATCATTTTCACCACAAAAAGCAGTTAGTACTTTTCTATATTTTTTAATTCCTACTTTATAGTGCTTATCTAAAGCTTCTATAACCATAGATTGGCTCATAGAAGGAAATCCAGGTGTGAAGAAGAACCTTTCTTCTAAGTAAAACCCTGGCACGTTATTAACTACATTTTTTAGTAGTTTTGCATTTAAAGGAAGATATGCCATATTGATTCTATGGGGATATGCTTCATCTCCAAATTGAGTCAGAATTAACTTTTTTGCTTTTGGATTATATTCCATTTGAGAGTTTGTAAATATTTTAGCTGCTGTTTGTCTTGTATAATCATCAGGTGTAGAACCAATCCCCCCATAACAAAACATCACAGAGTTATCATCTGCTTTAATAAGATTAAAAATATCAGCCATAAGTTTTGTGTCATCTTCAATTACAAATGATGCCTTATGTTCCCAATTTCTTTTTAGTAATTCTTCATTTAAAAAGGAAAAATGAGCATCTTTTCTTCGCCCATTTAACAATTCTGTTCCTATAATTACAGAATAAAAATTCACTTTTTTTGCTTTCATTAAATCCATTAAAGCTATATTCTACCTTGAATATATTCATCCATTGAAGATACTATTTCTTCAATAGTACCCTCACCTGAAATTACTTTATATATATTTTTTGAAGTGTAAAACTCTTTTATACTATCTAATGGTTCAAGAAAAAGATTCATTCTATTTAAAAATACTTCTTCATTATCATCAGATCTAATAACCTCAGCATCAGCAGCTCTACCTAATACCCTTTGAAAAGCTGTATCTTTAGATACTTCTACTTCGATACACGAATTTAAAGTAACTAAATCTTCATTTTCTAAGTATTTATCTAATTCTGTCATTTGTTCAATACTTCTTGGATATCCATCTATAATAACTACATCATTCGGTGCATTTTTAATTGCACCAACTATTGTTTCAATAGCTATATCAATAGGAACAATAAGTCCTTTACTAATATAGCTATCAATAATAGCACCCCTATCACTACCACTTGCAACTTCTGCTCTAAACATATCACCTGTAGAATAATGAGTGATATTTTGATGTTTAGCTGCTATTATTTCAGCATCAGTAGTTTTACCAGAACCTGGCGCACCTATAATTAAAAATAGATTCTTCATTTGTACCCTTGATTGAACTTTAAAGGCTTATTGTATCAAAAAGGATTTAAATTCTTTATGTAATATTAAAAACTATAGCTGCATTTGAAACTTAGGTATTATTAAAAGCTTTTTTAATACAATACGAAAAAACTTAAGGAAATAAAGTATGAATTTAATGCTATTTGGAGCACCAGGAGCTGGTAAAGGAACACAAGCAAAGTTTTTAATTGAAAAATATGGTATTCCTCAAATCTCAACAGGTGATATCTTAAGAGCTGCAATTGCAGACAAAACAGACATGGGTATGGAAGCTAAGAAATTTATGGATGCTGGGCAATTAGTTCCAGATTCAACTATCATTGGTATTATCAAAGATAGACTTGCTGAAGATGACTGTAAAAAAGGTTTCATTTTAGATGGTTTTCCTAGAACATTAGCACAAGCTGAAGCTTTAAATGAATTAATGTCAAATATGAAGATTTCTTTAGATAGAGTTATTTCTTTAAACGTTCCAGATGAACTAATCGTTGGAAGAATTACAGGAAGAAGAGTTTGTCCTGATTGTGGTGCATCATTCCACGTTGAATTTAATCCTTCAAAAGAAGATGGAAAATGTGACTACTGTGGTGGTGAATTAATGATTAGAAAAGATGATAATGCTGAAACTGTAAAAAGTAGATTAGGTGCATATCATGAGCAAACTACTCCATTAATTGATTTCTATACTAAAATGGGTGTATTTACTGAACTAGATGGTACAAAAGATGTATCTGAAGTTACTAAAGATATGATTGCTTCTTTAGCATAATTTATACTTTAGAAATAAAAAAGGGTGACCATAATAGTCACCCTTTTTTTATGTAAAAAAATACAAGGTCTTAACCTTGCATTCCCGCTCCACTTGGTTTTTTACTATGGTGGAATCTTTCTTTTTTAACAACAATTTCTTTTTGCTTTTCTTTTCTTCTTAAATCTTTTTCAACAAAGATTTTTTTCTTTGTAAATGGATCAAGACCTGTATAATACATAACAGCGGACCATGTTCCTGGAGTTGGAGTAAAGATTTGGGCTTGTTCTGGATTCATTTTAAGTTCATTTGTAGTGAAGTCTTTTAAATCTTTCATATGCTTTTCTTCACAACCTGGATGTGCAGCAATTAAATAATAAGTTAAGAATTGCTTTTTACCTGATTCTTTATTTAAATCATCGTACATTTTCTTAAAGTCTATTAACGTTTGCTTTCCTGGTTTACCCATATGATGTAATACTTCATCATTAGTATGTTCAGGTGCAACTTTCATTTGTCCAGAAATATGATGATCTACCATTTCTTTTAAATACTCTTTACCATGCTTTTTATCAGCTGTTATTAAATCATATCTAACACCAGATGCTACAAAGGCTTTTTTTATTCCTGGTACTTCTCTAATATCTTTTAATAACTGAATATTTCTAGAGTGATCAACTTTCATAGCTTTACAAAGTCTATGGGCATCTACACATCTATAGTTATCTGTACATGTACCTTTTTTAAGTTTCTTTTTACACTCATACCCATACATATTAGCAGTAGGACCACCTACATCTGAAATAATTCCTTTGAAGTCTTTCATTGTTGTAAAGTGTTTAGCTTCATTAATAATGTTTTCTTCACTTCTTGTTCTAATTGTTCTTCCTTGGTGAGCAGCAATTGCACAGAAGTTACATTCACCCCAACATCCGTGGTGAGTCATAATAGAGAATTTAATAGTTTCTAAACACTTAACTTTCCCATCTTTTTTATGAAATGGGTGCATATCTCTTTGATAAGGAAAGTTTGCAACATGATCCATTTCTTCTTGATCTAAGTGATCACTTGGTGGGTTTTGAATTAAATATCTAGCATCAATTTTTTGACATAAACCATTTGAATAAACAGGATCATTATTGTCATAAAAGTGTTTGAATAACTCTATATATTCTTCTTTATCATCCATACATTCTTGATGTGATGGGATTTGATTATATTCAGCAACTGGATCTTTAGAGATATAACATATACCTCTTATTTTAGTTACATCTCCACCATCTCTTAGTGTTTCACCAAGTTCAATAATAGCTTTTTCACCCATACCATAAATCATATAATCAGCTTTTGCATCAAATAAAATAGGCTTTCTTAATTTATTTGTCCAAAAGTCATAGTGAGTAAGTCTTCTTAAACTAGCTTCAATTCCACCTAATACGATTGGTGCAGTGTCTTTGAAAAATCTTCTAATAAGGTTTGTATAAACTAATGTTGCCCTATCAGGTCTTTTATTGTTTTTTCCACCTGGAGTATAATCATCAGAGTTTCTAAACTTTTTAGATGCAGTATAGTTTGATACCATTGAATCAATACTTCCACCACTAACACCCCAAAATAATTTAGGTTCACCTAATCTTTTTACATCAACATCACTATCAACATCAGGTTGACCTATAATTCCAACTCTTAATCCAATGTCTTCAAGTAATCTTCCAACAACTGAAATACCCATAAAAGGTGAATCAATATATGCATCACCAGTAATTAGAATAACATCTAGTTCATCCCAACCTCTTTGGTCCATTTCTTCTCTTGTTGTAGGTAAGAAAGTGTTTGGCTTTTTAATATTATTGTTAAAACTCATTTTTTTATCTTTATATTTTTTTTATATTCTATCTAATATACATTAACAGAATTCAAGTAAATTATAAAATGTTCTAATTTGGTTTGATTATCTTTTTAAGGAGAGGTTTTGATGACTAAGCATAATGCTTAGTCATTAAGATTTAATAAGTATTAAACTTCAGTTTTTCTTACTCTTAAACTAAGTTCTTTTAACTGCTCTGCATCAACTTCAGATGGTGCTTGAGTCATTAAACATTGAGCTTTTTGAGTTTTAGGGAATGCTATTACGTCTCTAATTGAATCAGTTCCAGCTAATAACATGATCATTCTATCAAGTCCCATTGCAAATCCACCATGAGATGGTGCACCATATTTAAGTGCTTCTAATAAGAAACCAAACTTAGTGTTTGCTTCCTCTTCTGAGATTCCCATTAGTGAGAATACTTCAGATTGAATATGCTCTTTATGAATTCTTATTGATCCACCACCAAGCTCTGTACCATTTAATACAATATCATAAGCAATAGATTCAATATCTTCTAAATTTTCTTTATTTAAATCTTTTGGCATAGTAAATGGATGGTGTAATGCTTTAACTTTTCCATCTTCAATTTCAAACATAGGGAAATCAACTACCCATACAAATTCAAATTTGTCAGCTGGAACAATATCCATTTGTTCTGCTAAGTAAAGTCTAAATCTTCCCATGTAATCACATACTACTTTTTTATGTCCAGCACCAAAGAATACCACATCACCAACTTCTAATTCTGTAACTTTAACGATTTCTTCTAAATCTGCTTCACTGAAGAATTTAGTTAATGGTCCTTTTAATCCGTCTTCTTTCATTTGGAAGTAACCAAGACCTTTAGCTCCAAACTTTCTAACGTAATCTTCGAAACCTTTCATTTGTCTTTTAGAGAAGATATTATCTCCATTTGGACATTTGATGGCTTTAATTCTATTGTGTGCTTTGTCTTTGGCAATATCAGCAAAAATTTCATTTGTAGAATTAGCAAAAATATCAATCACATCTACCATTGGCATATCAAATCTTAAATCAGGTTTGTCTGATCCATATTTTTCCATTGCTTCTGCATATGTAATTCTAGGAAATGTAGATGGTACATCTTTTCCACATTTAGTAAATACATCATAAATTAATCTTTCTGCAACTTTGATTACATCTTCTTGATTACAAAAAGACATTTCAACATCTATTTGAGTAAATTCAGGTTGTCTATCAGCTCTTAAATCTTCATCTCTAAAACACTTAGCAATTTGGAAGTATTTATCAAATCCAGATACCATTAAAAGTTGTTTAAATAATTGAGGTGATTGTGGTAAAGCATAAAACTCTCCACCATGAACTCTTGATGGAACTAAATAATCTCTAGCTCCCTCTGGTGTAGATTTAGTTAAAATAGGAGTTTCAACATCTAAGAAACCTAATTCATCTAAAGTATTTCTAACTTGAATAGTAGCTTTTGATCTTAATTTAAATATATCATACATTTTTTCAGATCTTAATTCTAAGAATCTATTTCTTAATTTAATCTCATCATTTACTTTTTCATCATTTAAATCAAATGGCATTGGCTTTGATTTATTTTCAATAACTAAATTTTCTAATACAATTTCAATTTTTCCAGTAACTAAGTTAGGATTTTCTAATCCCTCACCTCTAGCTCTTACTTTACCAGTTGCAATTAAAACAAATTCATCTCTAACAGTTTCAGCAGTTGTAAGTGCTTCTTGACTATCTTGAGGATCTGCAACTAATTGAACTAGTCCATCTTTATCTCTTAAATCTATAAATATAATTCCACCGTGATCTCTTCTACTGTTAACCCAACCAGCTACAGTAACAGTTTCTCCGATGTTTTTTTCAGTAACTTCAGTACAATAATGTGTTCTCAAATCTAAACTCCATTCCTATAAATATTCGCGATTTTATCTAAACTTTACTTAATCTCAACAAAACCATACTTCTTAGCTTCGTAGATTCTAGTCTCATAAATAACTTCATTTTCAATGATTTCATTTTTTATTAATTTTGATAAATTTCCATCAAAAAGATAATTTACTCCAACTAAAACAGAGTAATCAACCCAATTAAAAGTAGCATCAGCACCAAAGTATTCAAGCTCATCTTTTAGTATTTCATTAAAGTCAGAAATAGCACTAAAAATAAGTAAATTCTTTCTATCTTGTTTTTGAGTTAAATCAAATAAATCTGGTTTGAAATTTTGTTGAGTAGATAAAATTAGAGATGGATATTTTTCATATACATTCATCTGCGATAAAAGTAATGACGCTTTTATATTACTTGTATACATAAAGACAGTTGAATAGTTTAATATCTCTTTATTTTCGATTAAATCTTTATAATCATTATTACTATTATCAAGTTTTAAAGTGTAATCAATATTTGGATTGATCTCAATATGACTTTTTAATAGTTTATTACCTAAAAAATTATCTTGATAAATTATTGTGCTATTCATATATGCATAATCCATCATACTTTTTATTTGATCGTTATAGTTAATAGAACCATAAATAAATCTAGGATCACTTTGCTTTTCAACTAGAGGCAAATATATCTGCATATTTTTTGTATCTAATTGTTCTAAGTTATTAACCATTAAAGGTGTAAATAAAGCAATAACATTTGTATATCCACTATTATGAACATTCTGTAGACAAATATTTAGAGACTCTACACTTTCATCTTTGCATTCAAAAGTTTTGATATTATAATTAGAGTTTCGATAGCTTAAGTAACCTAAAGCAGTATCTAAAGTATTATTTACATAACTTGATACTAACTTTGGTGAATATACAATTGCTAAATAAAACTCTTCAGCTTTACTCTTATACTTTAAGTCTTCCTCAATACTAGCATTATCAAAAACAATTATATCTTCTAAATCATCATCAGTTTTT
>JBDNBT010000055.1:0-21648 GCA_039767755.1 Sulfurovum sp. | reverse complement strand
CCATGAAGTACATCTAAAGGGTATTCATCATTTTTCATAATAGCTTTTGAAATAGCTCTAATACTTCCACCTATTCCAACAGCTGTGTTTGGCATAGATATATTTAAATCATATATCTTTTCTAAATTATTAAGTATATATTTCCTAGCACCATCAAAATCATTTTTATTAAAATATAGTTCTTTAATTCTAACTGTTCCAATATTTAAAGAAATTGATTTTATGATTTTACCTTCATTTACAAAACTAAACTCAGTAGAACCACCACCAATATCAACAGTAACAAAACTATTTTCATGAATTAAATTTAAAGCAGCAACTCCACCATAGTAAGCTTCTTTTTCCCCATCAATTACTTTTATACTAATCCCAAAATCTTTTTTGATTCTTGAAAGGAAAGTTTTAGCATTTGGTGCGTCTCTTAAAGCAGAGGTAGCTACACAGATAATTTTTCTTGATTTTAAGTTGTTAGATATATTTAAGAAAGATTTCATTGATTCATATGCTCTTTGCATAGGAATCTCTTGAAGGTTGCCACCATTTTCATAGCAACCCTCTGAAATTTTTACTCTAGCTTTAGATTCATTTATTAAGCTAAATGAAAATCTACTAGATTTTTTCAATACAACCATTCGCATTGAGTTAGACCCAATGTCTATAATAGTTGTTATCTTAGCCATAGACTAAACTTCTTCATCCACTAATTGCTCATATTTGAACATTAACTCTTCTCTTGTCTCTGAATTATCAGGATCAAGAATAATACAATCAACTGGACATACTTCAACACATTGTGGTTCATCATAATGACCAACACACTCTGTACATCTATCAGCATCAATTATATAAATTGGATCACCTTCTTCGATTGCGTAATTTGGACATTCTTCTCTACATGCATCACAAGCGATACAGCTATCAGTAATTATTAAAGACATATAACCTCTTTATTTATGAATTATTTATGGAGTTATAACCTAAATATCTTTAATAATTTCTAAAACAAAATCAAAATCTATTTTATTTAAAGCTAAAATCAATATATCATCCTTTTTATGGATGTATAAATCACTATTAATATACAAAGCAGCAGCAACATCAAAATCTCTAATTTGACCTTTAAACATTGCAAATCTGTAGTTTCTAGCATCACATAAAGATAATGCCATAGCTCCAGGTGATCTGTATTTGATGTGGTTTTGTGAAAGCTTTAAACAAATCTCAGGATTATCATAAGATTTTTCAAAAATGGCTAATTTTGAACTATTTTGGAAAAATCTTTTAATGTAATTTTGTTTATTTAAATCATAATATCTAATCTCACTATTTTCTATTTTGTAAGTTAGAATTCCAGATACTAAATTACAAACAAACCCAGCTAAAGTTTCATCTTTATATTTTAAAGCAACACTAGAGCCATAATAAGGAAGATTATGCATAAAATTACTACTACCATCAATTGGATCAATGATTATCTTAAAATTGCTCTTATTGCTTAATAAACCACATTCTTCAGAAAAAATGTCCCCAAAGCTACTAAGATGTCTAATAAATATATTTTCAGCGATAATATCGATTTTTAATGAGTTATCTCCACCAAAGCCAGTGGTATTTGTATAAGTTATATCACTATAAGAAAGATTAGAGTTAATGTAAGTCATTAACTCTATATTTGCGTTTTTTATGGCTTCAATAAATTTTTCATTATCAAAGCCATTCACAATATCTATCCTAAGATTTCAATCATTTTTCTAGCAGCATCTCTACCATCAGCAGCAGCTGTTACAGCTAAATCTGCACCTCTAACACAGTCTCCACCACTATATACTTTAGTATTAGTAGTTCTGAAGCTTGAATCTTTAATAATTCCACCCCATGAGTTAGTTTCTACACCTAAGTCTTTTAAGAACTCAGGAACAGCAGGTTTAAATCCTAATGCTAAAATAATAATATCAGCTTCTTCTAAATACTCAGTACCTTCATTAATAACAACTCTTTGTCTTCCTGATTCATCAGGCTCACTCATAGATGTAGTTAATAATTCAACAGCAATAGCTTTATCACCATCTGTTTTAATTGATTTAGGAGAAACATTAAATGAATATTCAACACCCTCTTCTTTAGCATTTACAACTTCTTTTTTACTACCAGGCATATTTGCTTCATCTCTTCTGTAAAGACATTTAACAGATGCAGCACCTTCTCTAACAGAAGTTCTAACACAGTCCATAGCAGTATCTCCACCACCAATAACTACAACTTTTTTATCTTTTACGTCGATATACTCAACATCTTTGTTTCCAAAGTTTCTTTTTTGAATACCAGTTAAAAAATTCATAGCTAAATGAACATTTGAAGATTTTTCACCTTCTAAACCAAGATAATTACCTTTAGTTGCTCCAATTCCTAAGAATACAGCCTCAAATTCATTTTCTAATTCATTTACAGAAATATCTTTACCTACTTCTGTATTTAAGTGTAATTTCATTCCAGCTTCAACTAACCAGTCAACTCTTCTTGCAACAGAATCTTTGTCAAGTTTAAACCCAGGGATACCATAAGTTAATAATCCACCAGCTCTATCTTCTCTTTCATACATTTCAACTTCAAAACCTTTTCTTAAAAGGAATGTAGCAGCTGAAATACCAGCAGGTCCTGAACCAATTACTGCAATTTTTCTACCATTTTTAATAGAAGCAAATTTTGGTTTCATTCCTTGTTCAAATGCAGTTTCATTAATATGAGTTTCTACAGCACCAATTGATACAGCACCATGACCTGTATTTAATGAACATGCACCTTCACATAGTACATCTTGAGGACAAATTCTTCCTAAGATTTCAGGGAATGGTGAAGTTTCATTTGATAAAGCAAATGCAAAGTCTAAGTTTTTAGTTGCAGTTTGTTTTAACCAAGCAGGAATATAGTTATGTAAAGGACATCCTGTATGACAGTATGGATCACCACACTGCATACATCTATCTGCTTGTTCTTTTCCTCTTTGTTCTCCAAATACTTCATATACTTCACTGAAGTCTTTTAATCTTTGTAATACATCCCTTTTTTCAGGGTTAATTCTTTCAAATTTAGTAAAATTTAACATATCTATTAATCTCCCTCTTCCGGATCAAGTGGTAATACTGTCATATTTTTTGGTTTAACCATCCAGAAATTTCTAATTTCTGCTCTAAAGTTCTCTAAAATTCTTTCAGCTTCAATACTTTCAGTTTCATGAATGTAATCTGCTAATAATCTTTTTAAATATAATCTTTCTCTTTCTGTATCATCTGTATCAATTCTAACAGCTTCAATTAACTCTTGGTTGATTTTATCAACAAATGTTTTTTCAGGATCATAAATGAATGATAAACCACCTGTCATACCAGCACCAAAGTTAATACCTGTGTTTCCTAAGATTACTACAATACCACCTGTCATATACTCACATGCGTTATCTCCAGTACCTTCAACAACAGCAATACATCCTGAGTTTCTAACAGCAAATCTTTCACCAACACTTGCTCTAACATAAAGTTTACCACCAGTAGCACCGTATAAACAAGTATTACCAGCTCCTGCAAAGTTTTGACCTTGATGTGGAGGGTTTACAATGATTTTACCACCATTCATACCTTTTCCAACATAGTCATTAGCTGCACCGTCTAAGTTTAAGTTCATACCTTTTGAAATAAATGCTCCAAATGATTGACCAGCTATACCTTTTAGGTTAATATTAATTGAACCATCAGGTAAACCGTTATCACCATAATATTGTGCAATTTCACCTGAGATTAAAGCACCAAATGATCTGTTTAAGTTAGATATTTCAGTATTAACTTTTACAGGAGTATTTGGATTTTCAATTGTTCTGTGAACTTTCTTCAATAACTCTTTTTCAAATTTATTATCATCAAATGGTGCATTTGTTTCTTTTTGACAAGTATCAATACCATCAATTTTTCTAAGAACATTTTGGAAGTCAAATTTCTTAGCAAATTCATCATCAATAACTTTTAATAAATCACTTCTACCAACAATTTCTTCAATTGATTTGTATCCAAGTTCAGCAAGAATTTGTCTTACATCTTCTGCTATAAAAGTGAAGTATGAAATTAATCTATCAACTGTACCTGTAAAGTGTCCTCTTAAGTCATCATCTTGAGTTGCTACTCCAACAGAACATTTATTAGTATGACAAATTCTTAAAATTTTACATCCTAATAGTGTTAATGAAGCCGTACCAAATGCATAAGACTCAGCACCTAACATTGCAGCTTTTACAACATCAAGACCAGTTTTTAATCCACCATCTGTTTGTACATGTACAAACTCTCTTAAGTGGTTAGCTTTAAGTGCGTTATGAGCTTCACTTAATCCCATTTCCCATGAGTTACCTGCATGTTTAATAGAAGTTAATGGAGCAGCACCTGTACCACCATCTCCACCTGAGATAATGATTTTATCAGCGTACGCTTTTGCAACACCAGCTGCAATAGTTCCAACACCAATAGATGAAACTAATTTAACTGTGATTTTAGCATTAGGGTTAATTTGTTTTAAGTCAAAAATTAACTGAGCTAAATCTTCAATTGAATAGATATCATGGTGTGGTGGTGGTGAAATTAATGTAACACCTTCAACAGTGTGTCTTAATTTTGCAATTAATCCAGTAACTTTATGTCCTGGTAATTGTCCACCTTCTCCTGGTTTTGCACCTTGAGCTACTTTAATTTGTAATTCTTCTGCACTTCTTAGGTATCCTGGAGTTACACCAAATCTACCAGATGCAATTTGCTTGATTTTAGAGTTTTTTAATGTTCCAAATCTTGCTTTATCTTCTCCACCCTCACCTGAGTTTGAAGATCCACCAATAGTGTTCATAGCCATTGCCAAAGCTTCATGAGCCTCAGGTGAAATTGAACCACATGACATTGCAGCAGTTGCAAATCTTTTAAAGATATTTTCTTTTGATTCAACATCATCTACATCAATAGCTTTTTTATCAGAATTAAATTCAAAGAAGTCTCTAATGAATTTTTTATCTCTGTTATTTACAAGATCTCTTAATCCATCAAAATCAGTAATATCTTCTTTTGTTTGAGCTTTTTTATTATGCATAGCATTTGTAGTAGCTGGACCATAATCATGGTATTCACCACCATTTAAATATTTGTAGAATCCACCTAAGTCTAATGGGAACATATAATTATCATCATGGTACGCATTAAAATGAGACTTTTCAATTTTCTCTTCAATATCGCTATACTCTAAACCAGCTAAATCAGAATGAACTCCATAGAAACAGTCGTTAATGATTTCATCACTTAAACCAATTGCATCAAATAATGCAGAGTTTCTATATGAAGCTATTGTACAAATTCCCATTTTAGACATAATTTTTAATAAACCTGCATTAACTGCTTTTTGAGTATTCTTTAAATACTGTTGCATTTCAAATTTACCAGCACCTTGTCTAGTGTATAAAGCAACTGTAGTTGCAAATAACATGTAAGGATAAATTGCAGCTACACCAAATCCTAATAATACAGCAGCCATATGTGGATCATATACTTCACCTGTTATAGATACAAGTGAAACTTTATGTCTAATATTTTCATCTAATAATCTTTTATTAATATATCCAACTGCCATAGCCATTGGTATTAATTTATTAGTTTCACATAAATTTCTATCATCTAAAAATACAACTGAAACATTTTCATTTTTTACAGAATCAACTACATCTACTGCTAAAGTTTCTAAAGCTGCTTTTAAATCAGATTTAAAAGTAGTAGAGAAAGTTTTATTTTTGTAGTACTCATCATATCTTGGAGATTTACTATCACCAAAAGATGCTAAAACATCATACTTTTCTTTCATTAAAATAGGACTAGCTACTTTTAATCTTTTTGCATACTCAGGTTTCTCATCTAAAATATTGTGAACAGAACCAAATCCTGACTCTAAAGACATTACAACTTTTTCTCTATATGGATCAATAGGTGGGTTAGTTACTTGAGCAAACTTTTGTTTGAAATAATCTGTAAAGTTTCTGTTTACTTTAGAAAAACATGCTAATGGTGTATCATCACCCATAGAACCAACAGGTTCTTTTCCATCTTTTGCCATTGGCTCTATTACTTGATCAATTGCTTCATAAGTAATGTTAAAGAACTTTTGTCTTTTTTCTAAATCTTCTAAAGATGTGTAATCTTTTAAATTTAAGAATGAATCTTCTGTATACTCTTGTAAATAATCCATATAATCATTTAACCAAGTTGTATATTTTTGAGATGATTTTAAATAGTCATTAATATTCTCTTCTTTTAATACTTTTCCGTATTTTAAGTCAAGACCAATCATTTGACCTGATTGTAATCTTCCTCTTTCAAGAATATTTTCTTCATCTAACTTTAATGTACCGTATTCTGATGTTACATATAACTTGTCATCTTTTGTAATTACGTATTTAGCTGGTCTTAAACCATTTCTGTCAATTAAACATCCAATATGTCTACCATCTGTTAAAGAAACAGCAGCAGGACCATCCCATGCTTCCATTGCAGTTGCAGTGTACTCATAGAATGCTCTTAAATCAGAATCCATATGAGGAGCGTTTTGCCATGGTGCTGGAACTAAACTTCTAGCTGCTTTAAAGAAATCGAAACCATTTGCAATCATAAATTCAAACATATTGTCTAATGATGCAGAATCCGATGAACCCTCTTGTAAAATTGGTAATATTCTTTTTATTTCCTCATCAGTAAATACTTCTGATTTAATTTGTTCTGTTTTGATTTGAACATTTACTCTGTTTGCTTCAACTGAGTTTATCTCACCATTGTGTGCAATAGATCTAAACGGTTGTGCTAGTCTCCATTGTGGTAAAGTGTTTGTAGAAAATCTTTGGTGAAATAATGAGAATGAAATTTGGAAATCTTCATCTCTTAAATCAACATAGAACTTCTTAATATGCGTAGGCATAATAAGCCCTTTATACGCAATCACTTTTGATGAGAAGGTAGGAATATAAAAATCTTTATCATCAATTAATTTGTGTTCACACTCTTTTCTAGTTAAATATAATAATGCATCAAATCTTTTTGAAGACATTAGAGTGTTAGGTGATACAAACACCTGAATAATATTTGGTAATGTGTCTAAAGCTTGTTGACCTAGAGCATCAGTATCAAGTGGTACTTCTCTTGTCATTAAAACTTTTAAATCATTGTTTTCACACAATTGTTTGAAAACGTCAATATTTTCTAAATCTTTTGTAAATATCATAGCAACTGCATACTGCTCTGGTAAATCTACACCATTTTCAGTAGCTTGCTTTCTCATGAAATAATCAGGCATTGATAATAATAAACCAGAACCATCTCCAGTCTTACCATCAGCTGCTACTGCACCTCTGTGCATCATTCTTTCTAATGAGTTTATTGCATCTTCTAAATTTTCATGACTAGGTCTATTTTGCATATCTGCAACAAGACCAAAACCACAGTTGTCTTTAAAAGACGTAAGTAAATCTAAATTACTAGCCATTATATTCCTTTGTAAAATTTAATCTTTTATATTCCTTAAAAGTACGATATGATACTTTAAAATTCATTAAATTTTGGTTAAAAGTTAAGCAGTAATAATTTCACTTTGTTTAAATTATATACAAGTACTTAATCTTAAATTTTACTTATATAAAAAAATTAGTTTTGAATTATTCATTAAAATTAAAGCAATTCGACACAACTTATACACAAGTTTACATTACAATTTTTACATAAACATTTTAAGGAGAACAAATGAAAAAACTAATTTTAGGAACAGTTGCAGCAGCTATGGTTGCGACTTCAGGTTTAGCAGCAGAGTATACTTTAAAATTCTCTCACGTTGTAAGTCCAAATACACCAAAAGGTAAAGCGGCTGATTTCTTTGAAAAAAGATTAGAAGAATTATCTGCAGGTAAAATTGATGTTCAAGTTTACCCATCTTCACAGTTATATAAAGACAATGCTGTATTAAAAGCATTAAGATTAGATTCTGTTCAAATGGCAGCTCCGTCATTCTCTAAATTTGGTAAAATCGTACCAAACTTAGCGTTATTTGATTTACCATTCTTATTTAAAGATATTGATCACTTACATAGAGTTCAAGATGGTGAAGTAGGTGCTAAATTAAAAGATATGGTTACTGCTAAAGGTATCGTAGCTTTAGATTTCTGGGATAATGGATTTAAACAATTATCTTCATCTAAACAAGCTTTAATTGCTCCAAATGACGCAGCAGGTCAAAAATTTAGAATTATGTCTTCAAAAGTATTAGAAGCACAATTTAAATCTGTAGATGCAAATCCTCAAATGATGCCATTCTCTGAAGTATACTCAGGATTACAACAAGGTGTTATTGATGGTCAAGAAAATACTATTTCTAACATTTATACTAAAAAATTCCACGAAGTACAAACTGATTTAACTATTACAAATCACGGATACTTAGGTTATTTAGTTGTAATGTCTAAAAAATTCTACAATTCTTTACCAGCTGATTTACAAGCAAATGTAAAACAAGCAATGAAAGAAGCTACAGCTAAAGAAAGACAATATGCAAAAGAATTAAATGATTCTCAATTTGCTAAAATCAAAGAGTATGCTGAAAAAACTGGAAAATTAAACATCCATACGTTATCTGCTGAGCAAGTGCAAGCTTGGAGAGATGCTGTTTCTAAAATCTACCCTGAATTTTATAGTGATAAACTTGTAGGAAAAGATTTAATTGAAAAAACACTTGCTACTAAGTAAGTTAAAAAGATAAAGTCATGTTTAAAATTATAGATAAAATTGTAGGCTTTATAAATCAATCAATTGCGACTATCGGTATAACCGCCGGTATCGCAGTTGCTTTTACTAATGTTGTGGCAAGATATGTTTTTGACGCATCATTCGTATGGGCAAGTGAACTATCTATCTACTTATTTTTATGGAGTGCTTTCTTTGGTGCAGCTTACTGCTTTAAAAAAGATGCACATATCGCCGTTACTATAATCCTTGATATCGTACCAACATCAATTGCTAAAATTATGTTAATACTTTCTCATGCTATTACTTTAGGTTTCCTAGCGGCTGTATCATATTATGGTTATGAATATTTACTATTAGTTATTGATTTAGATGAAAGATCTATCGATTTATGGGATATGCCAATGTGGATTATATATTTAGTTGTACCTGTATCATTTGGTTTAGCTTCATATAGAGTTTTAGAAAAATTAATTATTACTATTAAAACACCACACGAAGATTGTGTACTAGTTAGTGAAGCTGATCATGTATTAGCTGAATTAAATAGTAATAAAAATGTAAAAGAGAATGACAATGTTCAAAATCTTGAAAAAATCGTTAAAGACGCAGAGAAGAAAACAGGAGGAATGCTATGAGTAGTGTAGGAGTTTTATTTAGTATTTTCTTCTTTTTAGTTGTATTAGGTACACCAATTGCTATATGTTTAGGTGTTGCTACATTTGCTACTATGATGATGTTTACAAGTATTTCACCAATTGAAATATCTGCAATGATGTTTGAGAAAGTTGAACATTATTCTTTAATGGCAATTCCAATGTTTATTTTAGCTGGTAACTTACTTTCAAAAGGTAGTGCTGCTTCAAGAATTATTGAGTTTGCTAAGTCTTGTGTTGGACATTTACCAGGTGGGTTACCGATTTCAGCTATTTTTGCATCTATTATATTTGCAGCTGTTTCAGGTTCATCTCCTGCTACTGTTGTTGCTATTGGTTCTATTATGTTTGGTGCAATTATGAGAGAGGGTTATCCTAAGAAGTATGCAGTTGGTACTATTGCTACAGCTGGTTCTTTAGGTATATTAATTCCACCATCAATTGTATTAATCGTATATGGTGTAACAGCTGAAGTTTCTATTGGTAGATTATTTATGGCTGGTGTTGTTCCTGGTATTATGCTTGGAATAATGTTAATGCTTGTTACTTATATTGGTGCAAAAAGATTAGGATTTAAAAGAACTACTCCTCAACCATGGAGAGTAAGACTTTCAAGAATGAAAGATGCGTCATGGGGACTTATGACAATTGTTATTGTTATTGGTGGTATTTATGGTGGTATCTTTACTCCAACTGAAGCTGCTGCAGTAGCTGCTATGTGGGCATTTTTTATATCTGTATTTGTATATAAAGATATCAAATTAGCTGAGTTATTTAAAGTATCTTTAGAATCTGCAAAAACAACTGCTATGATTATGTTTATTATTGCAAATGCAATGTTGTTTGCACATTTCTTAACAATTGAGAATATTCCTCAAGGAATTACAAATGCCTTAATTGAAGCAAATGTTGATAAATATATGTTCTTAATTATGGTTAATGCATTATTAATTTTAGCTGGGTCTTTTATGGAGCCATCTGCGATTATTATGATTATGGTGCCGTTATTATTACCTGTTGCTGTTGCACTTGGAATTGATCCAATTCACTTTGGTATTATTATTACTATTAATATGGAGTTAGGAATGGTATCCCCACCTGTTGGGCTTAACCTTTTTGTTACTTCTGGATTAACAGGAATGAGTATCAAAGATGTAATTGTAGCTGCGTTCCCTTGGACTTTAACTATATTTGTTGGTCTAATATTGGTTACGTACATTCCAGAAATTGCATTGTGGTTACCTAATCTAATGTATGGATCTTAGAACTAAAATTTTAAGATTCTCTTTAGCTAAATATCTATAAAGTAAAGTAAATTTATAAGGATTAGATATGAAGCTTAATACATTTTTCAAGGGTATGCTTGTAACGACACTACTAGCTGGTGCAACAATACAAGCAAAACCTTTATATATTGCAAGTACAGCGATTGTTGAACATCCAGCACTTGATGCTGTTAGAGATGGTGTAAAAGAAGTCTTAAAAGAGTACGGTTATGATTCTAAAAAACTTAAATTTACATATGAAAGTGCTCAAGGTAAACCTGATATTGCTGTACAAATAGCTAGAAAGATGCAAGGTGATAAACCTGATTTAATTTTAGCGATTGCTACTCCCTCTGCTCAAGCAGCTGTTACTACAAGTAAAACTATACCAGTAGTTTTTTCTGCTGTAACTGACCCTCTTGGTGCAAAACTTGTTCCCACATTAAAAAATCCAGGTGGAAATGTAACAGGATTATCTGACATGGCAAATGTTAGAGAACACCTTCTACTAATAAAAGAATTTATTCCAAACTTAAAAATTGTTGGTATACCATATAATCCAGGTGAAGCTAACTCTGTTTCTATGTTAGCATCTATGAAAATAGAAGCTGAAAAACTAAGTATTAAAATAATTGAATCAGCTGCTCCAAAATCTTTAGATGTAATGATAGCTGCAAAGCAATTAGTAGGTAGAGTTGATGCTATTTATTGTCCAATTGATAACACTATTATTTCTGCAGTTGAGTCAGTTGTAAAAGTTGGTATTGATGCTAGAGTACCTGTATTTTCAGGAGACACAGATACTGTAAATAGAGGAGCTGTTGCTGCAGTAGGATATGATTATTTTGATTTAGGTAGACAAACAGGGGAAATAGTTATAAGAATATTAAATGGAGAAAAACCAGGATCTATTGATGTAAAAACTGCAAAAGGAACAAATCTTTTTGTTAATCCTAAGATGGCTACAAGAATGGGTATTGAAGTACCTGCTTCTGTACTTAAACGTGCATCAAAAATTGTTGATTAATAAAAGATAATAAATTGTCATTATACGCATTTTTAGGAACTCTTGAAATAGGGTTTATTTTTGGTTTAGTTGCTATGGGGGTCTATCTTACATTTCGTATTTTAGACTTCCCTGATTTAACTGTAGACGGAAGCTTCACTTTAGGAGCTGCTGTTACAGCTACATTAATTGTTACAGGTACAAACCCATATATTGCTACAATATTTGGAACACTTGCTGCTGCTAGTGCTGGTATTGTTACTGCTTGGTTAAACTTACGTTTTAATATTTTACATTTACTTGCAAGTATTCTTACTATGACTGCATTATATACCATTAATTTAAGAGTAATGGGAAAACCAAATGTTGCTTTAATTATGGAACCTACTGTTTTAACTCCATTGGAAAGTTTAGGTATTCCTGCTATGTATATGAAAGTTATATTCGTCGCAACTTGCGTAATTATAGTTGGTTTACTTTTAGCATGGTTTCTACATACTCAATATGGTTTAGCTATGAGAGCTGTTGGTTCAAATAAAAGGATGGCTCAAGCAAATGGTATTATTGTAAATGAAAAAGTATATGTTGGATTAGCTTTATCAAATGGGTTAGTTGGATTAGCAGGAGCATTATTTGCACAAGTAAATGGTTTTGCAGATTCAACTATGGGAGTTGGTACTATTGTAGTTGGTCTAGCAGCTGTAATTATTGGTGAGTCCTTGTTTGGTACTAAATCTTTACTAATAGTTGTTATGAGTTGTATTATAGGTTCTATTCTTTATAGACTAGCTGTTTCAATGGCTTTAAATGCAGATTTTTTAGGTTTTCAAGCATCAGATCTAAATTTACTAACAGCTATACTAGTAACCTTATCATTGATTTTTCCAAAGCTTAGAAGTGAATGGAAAGTAAAAAAAGCAAAAAGGAAATTAAGATGATAAGTTGTAAAAACTTACATGTAACATTTAATCATGGACTTGCAACTGAAAAAAAAGCTTTAAGAGGTATTGATTTGATTATACCAAGCGGAGAGTTTGTGACAGTAATTGGATCAAATGGTGCGGGAAAATCAACTTTACTAAATACTATAGCTGGTGATATCGAAGCTACAAGTGGTGATATCTTTTTTAATGATAGAAATGTAACTGATATTCCAGCAACAGGTAGAACAAAAGATATAGCTAGAGTTTTTCAAGATCCACTTGCTGGAACTTGCGGTGATTTAACAGTTGAAGAAAATATGTCTTTAGCTTATGGAAGAGGCAAAAAAACATCTTTATCTTTAGCAATAAATAATGATTTAAGAAAACTATTCCAAGAACAGCTTAGTAGACTAAACTTAGGACTTGAAGATAGATTAAATTCACAAATGGGACTATTATCAGGTGGTCAAAGACAATCTATTTCCTTACTTATGTCTGCTTTACAACCAAGTAGTATTTTACTTCTTGATGAACACACAGCAGCACTTGATCCTAAAACAGCAGCTTTAATAATGGATATTTCATCGCAAATCATAAAAGAAAAATCATTAACTGTGATGATGGTTACACACTCTATGCGTCAAGCACTAGATCATGGAACTAGAACCATTATGCTACATGAAGGAAAAATCATATTTGATTTAGCTGGAGAGGATAGATCAAAATATGAAGTTAAAGACTTACTCAATTTATTTGCATTAGCAAAAAATGATGGAGAAGAACTTGATGATGATAAATTACTGCTAGATAGCTAATTATTTAAAATTTTAATCTTATCCCAACTAAAACATCTGTTTTTGAATCATGATAAACGAATAAAATTTTCAAATAGAGATTTAGAAGGTTACTTACCTACTAAATCTTTATTAAACTCTAGAATAGGTTCTAATATTTCTTTATTAGCATACCCTTCTAAGTTTTCTACTACTATAAATTGTGTCCCACTTCTTTGCATAACAACTAAAGTTGGAAATGAACTCACAGGAAAAGCAGAAGTATAAAGCTGTCTAAAAATAGGTTCGTTTGATTCAACTTTTATAAAATCATATTGGGGGAATCTATTGATATAATCAAATGCTTTAAAATCCTCTTTTTGTTTTGCACACCACTTACAACCTGGCTTTGATAAGAATAAAAAAGTCATTTTATCTTCTTTAATATCAGCAAATGAGGAAATAGTTTTAAACTCTAATTTTTGTTCAATTTTCTTATCATCATTACATCCTAAAATAAATAAAGATAAAAATGCCACTAAAAATATATTCAATGCTTTCATTATTGTTTCCTAGTTTTTCATTGATTATATCAACTTTGATGTAAAATTTGATACTATTTGCAATGGAAAATTTACAAAATGAATTAATAAGTTTCGTTTTTATAACAATTGTGGTTTTAATGCTTGCATATCTTACTAAAAAGAAAGAAGACCAGTATAAAAAACTTGACGATGAAGACTAGTTAGGTAATATAATTATAAACCTAGCTCCATCTTTTGTATTTCTAACTTTTAACTTACCTTTCATATTTTTATCAATAATAATCTTTGACATATAAAGACCAATACCTGTCCCATCTATTTCATGTTTAGTAGTAAAGTATGGCTCGAAAATCTTTGTTTTTGGTTCAACTTCTATTCCACCGCCATTATCTTCAATTAATAAAGACAAGACTCCATTTTTCTTAGTAGAGTGAATTTTTATATATGCATTTGAAATATTTTTTTGTATTAACTGTTCTTTTGCATTATTAATGATATTTAAAATCACTTGTTGAAATTCATTCATGTAAGTATTTAATTTTAGATTATCACTAATATCTATTATAAGTTTTATATTTGAGTTTTCTACACTTGAAGATACTATATTAACTACTGTGTTTATGGCATCATTTAAGTAAAACTCTTCTTTTTCTTTCTTAGGTAGAAAGAAGTTTCTAAAATCATCAATTGTTCTTGACATAAATTCAATAACTTCTTCTGCATCTTTAGTTTTACTTTCCATGATACTATCATCTAGTTTTTTCATTTGGTGTTTAAATTTTATTGTCATTAAAATCGAGGATAACTCAGATAAAGGTTGTCTCCATTGGTGGGCGATATTTGATATCATTTCCCCCAATGCTATAAGTTTAGATTTTTGTATAAGTAACTGCTCTTGCTCCCTATTCTTCTCTAACTCTTCTTTAACTCTTTGCTCAAGGTTTTGTTCATTTAGTTTTACTTGTTTTTGATATTTTTTGAATACCTCATCAATTTTTTGGGCAACAATTAATGATATCAATAATGCAATAGATAAAAACATTACAAATAATACAATATTTTGCATCACTTGATTTTTCACTTCATCTTCTAAGATTTTACTTCTATTATCTACAACTTTATCAACCTCATCCATATATAAACCAACAGCAATAACCCAATTCCACTCAGGGAAAAGTTTGAAATATGAAATCTTTTGTTTTACTTCGTTTGAATTTAATTTTTTATAGGCATATTGTGTATAAGATTCACCCGTAACTCTAATATCATTTAGGAATTTTTCCCTAAACCTTTTGCCATTTGAGTCTTCATAATTAGTTGATATATATTTATCTATAAGATCTCTTCTATTTGGATTTACTTTTAAAATTGCAAAGTCATCTCCACCTTCAAAATTAACAACCTCATATACAAAAAAGTAGTTTGATTTTGTTTCTTGAAAAGATATGTTATTTAAAAGTCTAATTGCATCTTTTTTTTGTTCTTCAATATCTGCGTCTTCTTTAATGAGATTATACTTCATAACATCAATAATAGTATTTACTTCTCTTTTAAGATTTATTTTTTGCTGATTATTATATTGTGCCTTAAAGTTTTGCATTTCTTTTTCAAAGCTTTCATAGGCATTATTTACATAAAAATATGAAATCATAAATATCATAGATGACATAATAATCATAAACACATAGATTATTATTTTAGGAAGATTCTTTTCATTTACAAAACTCATAAGTACTCCAAATATATTATATGTTATAATATCAAAAAACAACTAACAAGGTCATTTTGATGAATGTTTCTCTTTTAAAAAAATTAAGTGCTCATACAGTTTTATATATAGAAGATGAAGATGGGATTAGAAACAATATTGCAGAAATTTTAGAAGAATTATTTTATAAGGTAATAGGTGCTAAAAACATTTCAGAAGCACTAATAAAGTACAAAGAAAGCAAACCTGATTTAATCATAACAGACATAAAACTAAAAGGTAAAACTGGAATTGATTTTATAAAAGATATTAGAGAAAATGACTCTAAAACTAGAGTCATTATTACTTCAGCCTTTACAGACCTTGATTATATGTTAGATGCAACAGAATTACACCTAATTAAATATATTGTAAAGCCAATTACAAATGACAAATTATTTGATGCTTTAGAGTCTTTTTTAAATAGCTATGAAAAAGTTAGAATATTTAATTTAAATGAAGATTATTTATATGATTCTGAAAACTTAACTATCAAAAACTGTGATGAAGAGTTTTTATTAACAAAAAAAGAGTCACAATTTTTAAATATGCTTTTAAATAAAAACAGACTTATTACTTATGAAGAGCTAGAAAACAATGTATGGGATGAGGATTCAGTTATGACCCCAAATGCCATGAGACTATTTATAAAAAACTTTAGGAAAAAACTTCCTAAAGATTTATTAAAAAACATCCAAGGTACAGGATATAAACTAAATTTAGTTTAAATTAATCTCTTCAATCTTTAGATTATTTTCTCTATCTAATTCAAGAAAATAGCTATTTGCTAAGTATATTATAAAGAACACTGAAACAAACATTGCTAAGAAAGGAATTAGTGATAATAAATATAAAAATAATGTTTTAATTCTAAAGACATTTTTCTTTCTGCCATAAATTAAAAAATATTCATCTTTACTTAACATTGTCATAGCTACATCACTATTCATTAACTTGTGAAAGAAATAGTAAAAGGGAATAAAAAAAGCAAATATATTTAATAAAGGAATAAAGTATACTGGAATAAGTACAATAAAAAGTACTATCATTACAACAGTTGTTTTAAGTAAAATCCACATAGTATCTAGTAAAGTTCCATGTCCTTTTAAAACTATATTAGGATAGTTCTTCTTATTTAAAGTATTTATAATATAAGGAGTTAAAAATCCAACAACAGCAATAGTTAGAATAATAGATAATTTCCAAACTAAAAAAGTACCAAATACATATAAAAAGAATCCAGCCAACCATGATGTTATAGAGTACTGAAAAAGTAAAACAATAGCTTCAGCACCCCATTTATAATATGTAGGGGCATTTTCATCTATAATAACTTCTTGATGATTAGCACTAGCAGTTGCTACATCTTGTAAAGAAGAAATAGAATAATCTGCTGCTGCAAAAAACATCGAGTAAATTAGTACAAAAGTAACTATAAACGGAATTAGAGTAAACTTAAGCATATTAAATGTCAAAAAGTCCCTAATGCTTCTTGCTAATACATTAAATTCATTCATTTTATTCCTTATTAAATCTAGTTCTATATTCACATTTTTGACATAATTCTTCAACTAAAATATTTTCTTTAAAACCTCTTTGAATATTTTTTACCCTTGAAGAGTTTAAAATACTATCAACACTTTTGTCAAAAACATTTCCTAAATCAACACTTGCATTTTGATCTAAACAACATGGCACAACTTCCCCTGTTGAAAGTATTCCAAAGTGAGAATCAAGTCCATAACAAGTACCTTTTGTTGATACAATTTCATTTTTTAGATCAGGCCAGTTAAAATACTCATCAAAATGTATAAATAACTTTCTATCAACTCTTATATTTTTGGGTTTATTTTTATAGATTTCATCAATGTCTATATTAGTATTAAATTTTGCATTTATTTTTTCAAATACTTGCTTATTGAAGTTATATGCAGTTTCATCTTTATCTAAATTCCAAATCCTAAAATTTATAAAGTATTCATGCTTAAAGTTCTGAGCATACTTAACAAAATCGAAAATAGGATTTAAATAATCATCTAAACTCTTTTTATGGCTATTTGCATTATAAGAATTTATTGAAAAATTTATTTGTCTTATTGTGTCATTCATTAAAGTTTCATGGTGATTTTTGTTCATATTATTAGCCGTAGTTACAATGTTTACTTTTAAGCCATGTTTTTTTGAAATTTCTAAGTATTCATTTAAATTACTTAAAATTAATGGATCACCTACAATGTGATAAGCTAACTCTTTTGTGTAAGCTTTTACTTGTGAGTTAATTTTATCAAACTCTATCAAATCCATAGTTTTTGAGGGCTTAGTTTTTGGTGGACAAAATGTACATTTTAAGTTACATATGTTTGTAATTTCTATATGCACTTTTCTGAATTTTTTGATGATAAACCTTTATAATATTGCTTTTAAATTACGAAATTGTACCTAAACACAAATAAATACTTAGCTAGAAGTAACCTTTGTTTTTATATAATTTCAAAAAGTATAAGGCTTATTATTATGGAAATGTTATTAAATGAAAATGACCTAGTTGTAGGTGCTAGATTTGACAATGGAACTATTCAGGACTATGTAGATGGGAATAATACTTATGGTTTAATTAGAGTAGAAGATACAACTGCAAATTGGTTTTTATTTAATAAATATGAAAGTGCAGATGATGTTCAAAGGTTATATCAAGAAGTAATTACTAAAGAGCATTTTATTCAAAATGACTTTGGAGAAGAAATAGTAGTGTTTAATAAAATAGGTACACAATATACATATGAAGAATTTATTAAAAAAATTGATGATTACTTAAACGACGAACTAGGAAGTATACTTTAACTTCCAATATTAATAGTTCATACTAATTAAGTATGGTAAATCTCTTTTTATACTTTCAAGTAAGTCTTCATTTATAAAAAACTCTGAAAATTTATATTTTGGATTATTATAACAATATGCACAAACATACCTATTTCTTTTTATTAGATCAAGAGATTGCTCTAAATATACCTGTAACTCTACATTATTAATATAATATTCGTACATTTTAAGTAATGGCTCTTCTAAAACTTTATCTTTTGTAAACACAACACTATCTTCCATAAACTCAATAACGTTTTCATTATTATTTTTAATGTTTATAAAAGCATCTTTAATATCAGAAAATCTCATATCAAATTTTGCTCCTACGAGCAGTAACTCTTTTAAATTTTGTAAATCATTCTTTTGAAAGTAAAACTGTAAAAGTAAATTTAGATAGTGTTCTTGTACATCTGAATCTTTATCATCAATAGCGTCAAATACTTCATTTGCATCGTCTATCTTTCCAGATTCTAAAAGTTCTTTATGTAAAACACCTATTTCACCCATTATTTCATGAAGTCTATCGCTCATTTAAAACCTTAATAATATTTAGTTAATTATATGATAAGTTTAGTAATAGAAAGTATATTTTAATAGATTTTGTAAAAGTTTTTAGGGAATGTGTTACAGTATAGTGGATGGGGTAGCAGGGATCGAACCTGCGAATGACGATACCAAAAACCGTTGCCTTACCACTTGGCGATACCCCAGGTTATACTATAAAAAATTCAAAAAATGGAGCTGATGAAGGGAGTCGAACCCCCGACCTGCTGATTACAAATCAGCTGCTCTAGCCAACTGAGCTACATCAGCACCTTGTTTTGAGATTGGTATTATAATTAATGGTTAATTAAATAAAACTTAATTTATTTATAAATTTATACTTTTTAGTTATTTTGAATTGGGTCTTTTAAATGACTATAAAGTTTAGCTTAACATATAACAAAATATAATGTTTTATGAAAAATAAAACAAGACTATTAATGCTTACTTCTATAGTTCTTTTGTTCTCTGGATGTACCAGTAAATCTTTATATCAAAAATTTTTTGATATTGCAAAAGAACACAATGTTAATCATAAAACATTAATAGCAATATGTAAAAAAGAAAGCAATCTTAAACCTTATGTAGTAAATGTTAATAAGTCAATATTCAACATACAAAGAGGTGGACACTATTTTTCTTCTGCTTTCTCTGCAAATATGTATATGGATTTTGTATTAGATCCTTTATTTCTAAACTATGATATTGGAATGTGTCAAATAAACAAAGTACATTTAGATAGATTTAAGTTAGACAATGAAGATTTATTAGACGAAGAAACTAACATAGAAATTGCAGCAAAAATCTACAGATGGAATGTAAAAGCTTGTGGTGGAAATATTATTTGTGCTTTAAGCATGTATAATACAGGTTACAAAAATTCAACTATTGGAAAACAATACGCAAATAAAGTTTTAAGAAAAAGAAAAGAGTTATTTGGTGAGTAATATATAATTTCACTTATTTTGTTATTTTCAATGTTAAAACAGTTATTTATGTTATACTAAAATAATATTTAATTATAATGTAAAGAAATTACTTTTAAACATTATAATTTTAAAGAACAATAACACATAGGAAAGGATTTATTATAAAAACTTCATTATTATCAACAACTTTAAGTTTACTACTTTTATCATCAACTTCATTACTTGCAAATGATTTAAAAAGCGTATTAACTCATGCCTTAGAAAATCATCCTAATGTTAAAGAAAGATTATCTAATTATGAGAAAACTGTATACGATTTAAAAATTTCAAAATCAGAATACTTACCAACTTTAGATTATGTAGGTAGATTTGGTTATGAAAGAACTTTAGATCAAGTAGGATCTATACTTTTAGATGGCAGAAGTACCTATGAAAATTCACTAATTTTAACTCAAAATATTTTTAATGGTTTAAAAACTATGCATAGAGTTGAATATGAAGAAGCGAGAGCTATGGCTGCTGCTTACAATTATGTGGAACAAACTAATGATGTGGCTTATAATATTGTTAGAAATTATATAAATCTTTTAAAGTTTACAGACCTTTATAACTTAGAAAAAGAAAATGTGTCTTTAACAAGAAAAATTTTTGATAAAACTAAAGAACTAACAGACAGTGGTTCTGAAACGATATCAAATCTAAAAAAGTTGATTTAAGTTTACAACTAAATCATTAGAAATGTAATATCCAAAATTCACTTTGTTAAGAATTACATCTTTTCCAACTTTTTTACGTAATCTTCTTATTAGTGTTCTAACTACTTCTGAGGAAACAGATTGCCCTTCATATATATAATCTTCGATTTGATTATGGCTAACAACATGAGGTATAGAGTTAAACAATTCATCTATTAACAATGTTTCTTTTAGTGTTAAATTAATAATATTACTATTTCTTTTTAATTCTTTTGATAATAAGTTATAAGACAAACCATTTGATAATGTAACTTCATCTTTTTTAAAGTATTTAAGCTTTAATAATAATTCTTCATGATTAAAAGGTTTTTTTAGATAATCATCACATCCATTAACATAACAATCTTTAAGATTATCCTTATCAAAATAACCACTAATCATAATCTTATAGCATTCTCTTTCTAAATTAAGATCATTAATTTTTTTTAGTACATCTATACCTGAACCGTTCTGAACATTTAAATCTAATATAAAAAAATCAATATTATTTTTATAATGAAGTAGATAATTATTTAGTTCTACAGCATCAGTGAAAGATTCAACTAAGTAATTATTTTTCTTCAATATTCTGGTTAATAATTTGTTTAATAGAAAATCATCTTCTAACAATATTAGTTTCATTCTTTACTCTTTTTTTAATAGTTTATCACTATAATAATATTTTATAGTAATATTGATGTGATTTTATTAATTATTTTAAGATGATAGAATTAAAAGATGAGCAAAAAAAATCCAACTTAAAATCTCTTATGAGAATTTAAATTGGGTTTTAATGGTATCAAGAGAGAGACTTGAACTCTCGACCTCCGGCTTATGAGACCAGCGCTCTAGCCAGCTGAGCTACCT
>JBDNBT010000054.1:0-20894 GCA_039767755.1 Sulfurovum sp. | reverse complement strand
TACTTCTTGGATTAAAAACTCTTTTAGCTAATACTAAGTCGTTATTGTATGCACCATTTAAACTATCTAATTCTATGTAGATATTTTTATGTTCATTATCTATGTCTTCTATAACTGCTCTTGATTTTTCTAAACGTAAAAAACCTACTTTATACTTAGAATTTAAGTAATATTTCCCATTTTCATAATACAAAATACCACCACTTTCTAACTCTTGAATAAGCTTTTTTTCTTTAGCACTAAAATCATTATTATTCTTGAAAATCTTTTCAAATAATGATAGGTACAAAACATTTCCTTAGTTTGAATTTAATAATTTAGTTTAACCAAATAAACATAAGGAACTCTTTTAGACAAAAAGTCCTGAATACTCATATATCACTATAAAATTAAAGAAGAAAATGAGTTCAAATAATAATTAAAATACATTATGAAATAGGTTTTGTAATTGAATTACCTAAAATTTAGACTACATTAGGTAAAATACGCAAAAATTTATACAAAGGTATACAAATGGCATTAAATGTTTACTATGACAAAGATTGTAATATTGACTTAATTAAGTCTAAAAAAGTTGCTATGATTGGTTTTGGATCACAAGGTCACGCACACGCTGAAAACTTAAGAGATTCGGGTGTTGAAGTTGTTGTTGGTTTAAGAAAAAACGGTTCTTCATGGGCTAAAGCTGAAGCTAAAGGTTTCGCTGTTAAAACTGTTGCTGAAGCAACTGCTGAAGCTGAAGTAGTTATGATTTTATTACCAGATGAAAATCAAGCTGACATTTATGAAGCTGAAATCAAGCCTAACTTAAAAGATGGTGCTTATTTAGCATTTGGACATGGTTTCAACATTCACTATGGAAGAATCACTCCTGAAGCAAACACAAACGTAATGATGGTAGCACCTAAAGCTCCAGGTCACACTGTAAGATCTGAGTTTACTAAAGGTGGAGGAATTCCTGACTTAATCGCTATCCAACAAGATGCATCTGGTGATACTAAAGCTGTAGCTTTAGCATACGCTTCTGCAATCGGTGGTGGTAGAACTGGTATTATCGAAACTACTTTCAAAGATGAAACAGAAACTGATTTATTCGGAGAGCAAGCTGTATTATGTGGTGGAGCTACTGCATTAGTTGAAGCTGGATTTGAAACTTTAGTTGAAGCTGGTTATGAACCTGAAATGGCATACTTTGAGTGTTTACATGAATTAAAATTAATCGTTGATTTAATGTATGAAGGTGGTATTGCTGATATGAGATATTCTATTTCAAATACTGCTGAATACGGAGATTATGTATCTGGACCTAGAGTTATCAACGATGAATCTAAAGCGGCTATGAGACAAATCTTAAAAGAGATCCAAAATGGTGTATTTGCTAAAGACTTTATCTTAGAAGGTCAAGCTGGATACCCAAGAATGAACGCTGAAAGAAAAAATTCAAGAGCTTCTAAAATTGAGCAAACTGGTGCTAAATTAAGAGAAATGATGCCTTGGATTTCATCTAACAAAATCGTTGATCAAGATAAAAACTAATTATCTTTCTAAAGGGAATTCTTTTCCCTTTGGGCTATGACTATGGCAGCTAAATCTACTAAAAAAAATAACCCTAGAGAAACTTCTAAAAAAAGAAACGCAAAAAAAAACACTACATCTAACAAAACTATATATATGTTTTCATTTATACTTTTATTTGCATTTGGTGCGACTGTAATATCTTATTTTTTACTATCGTCTAAAGAGAATTCAAATAAAAATATATTAGAAACAAAAGTTGTAAAAACAGATACTACTAAAAATAAGTATGAAGAAATCACTAAAGAGTTTGATGTTGACTATGACCATGCTCCTAAAGTAGTAGAAAAAACAAAAAAACAAGAAGTATCTGTTTTTGATGAACAAAAGAAAGAAGTAGAAAATACAATAGAAGAACCTGCTGTAAAGGTTGCTATAAAAACTTCAAAACCTAAATTAGTAATAATCATAGATGATGTATCATCAAATTATCAAATAAATAAAGCAAAAGAAGTAGGCTACCCTATAAACCTAGCATTTTTGCCTCCAACAAAAGCAAACCCAAACACAGCAAGTATCGCTCAAAATGTACCCAATCATATGATTCACCTACCACTTGAAGCATCAGCTAAATTCACTAGCCAAGAAGTTGGTGTACTAAACGCTAATGACAGCTATGAAAAAATAGAAGCTAGAATCAAAAGCCTAAGAGAACTATATCCAAAAGTAAAATATGTGAATAACCACACAGGATCTGTATTTACTCAAAATGAAATAGCAATGGATAGACTTTTTAAAGCACTCAAAAAATATGATTTTACTTTTTTAGATAGCAGAACAACACCAAAATCAGTAGCAAAAAAATTTGCATTAAAGTATGATCAGAAATACTATGCAAGAAATACATTTCTAGATAATGAAAAAAACCAAGAATATATAAAACTACAACTTTTAAAGGCTATAAAGATAGCTAAGAAAAATGGATTTGCTATAGCAATAGGACATCCTTACAATGAAACATTTTCTGTTTTAAGAAATTCTCCTGAAATCTTAGAAGAAATAGAACCTGTATTTATAAACCAACTTTAATACACTCTTTAATATAATATATTTTATTATGTTAAAGGCTCAATTATCTCAAATCTTATTAAATCAACAATATTAGAATTAAATTCAATGAAGACCTATCCAAAAGAGCTATTTTATAAAGGAAATTTAGAATTATTAAATAGAAAAAAAATATCTATTGTGGGAACAAGAAGACCTATAACTTACACAAGAGCACTTATAAATGAACTTTCAAAAAAATTATCATCACAAAATATTTGTATAGTTAGCGGGGCTGCGATGGGTACAGATGCAATTGCACATTTAGGTGCAGCTTCAAATAATACAATAGCTGTTGTTGCTAATGGATTAGATATAAGGTATCCAAGTATAAATAAAACTCTCATATCTAATATTGAACAAGAAGGACTAGTTATATCAGCATATCAAGATGGGGAAAAAGCTAGAAAATACACTTTTGTGCATAGAAATGAAATAGTTGTGGCTTTAGGGGAAATATTAATAGTTTCTCAAGCAGATTTAAACTCAGGTACAATCTCGTCAATTGAGTACGCATTAAAAATGAACAAGAAAGTATATACATTACCACACAGAATAACTGATAGTTTAGGTACAAATAAATACGTAAAAAAAGGCTTAATAGAAGTGATTTATGACATTGATGAATTTATTAAATCATTAAGTCCTAATTATGAAGAAAAATCAAAAAAAGATGATTTTCTTAATTACTGCATCCAAAATCCCAGCTATGATATGGCTGTTTTAAAATATCAAGCTAAAGTTTTTGAATATGAACTAGAAGGAAAAATTTCCATAGAAAATGGGGAAATTAAAGTTCTTTAAATCTTTTTATCTGTTTTGTATACTTGATCTAATGTCTCAATTGATAAGTAATATCACCAGCTCCTACACCTAAAACTAGACCTTTTTCATAAGATTTAACTACTTTATTATCGTCAATTAATTGAATCTTTCCATTACTAGTTTTTATACAATTGACAAAAATTGGATTGTATTTAGCAAATTCCTTAGCGAAATCTATATGAACTTTTTTCTCATTGGCAACGGTCCAAATAGGTAGAATTACCAACTCATCACAACCTTCAAAACATGCCTTGAAACCTTCTAAATTATCAATTGTTCTGGAATACTTATGAGGTTGCCAAATTACAATTTTTTTTGAAACATTCTTTAAATTTGAATATTGTGTAACCGAATTTATAGTTGCTCTAATTTCCGTTGGATGATGAGCGTAATCATCAATTACTAAGAAATCATCACTAGCTTGAACAAAATCAAATCTTTTTTTGATACCTTTATAATTTAAGATATTAATTCTTATTTCTTCTAAACTTAGCTCATTTAAAGCAGCTATAATTGCTAAAGATGCATCAAGTGCAATATGATCTCCAAATCCCCAAACTTCAAAATAGCCATAATCTAAAAGTTCAAATCTTGTATATGGTTCATTTTCTTTTATTATAAAAGTAATGTTTTTAATATCTTTTGATGGATATAGTTTAAAAACATCTTCACTTAAATTTAGTTTTTTTAAGTGTTCATCTTCACCGTTTATTACTTTGATTTTTCCAAGGTTTATAAACTTTTCGTATGCAGCAAAAAATTTGTCATAATCATAGTTATAATACTCCATATGCTCAGGTTCAGCGTTTGTAACTATTGAACAATAAGGATTTGAAAGTAAAAATGAAGCATCAGATTCATCTGCTTCAAAAGCTACAACTTCATTTAAGTATCTAAAGTTCGACTCAAAGTCCTTTGAAATAGCACCAATTATTGCACTACTATTTAGAATAGAAGCTAATATAGCTGTTGTTGTAGATTTACCGTGAGCACCTGCCACACAATAGTTCTTTTTACCACCTAAAATAATTGGTAAAGATTCTTTTCTTGATAAAGTTCTAATTTGCATAAGTCTTGATTGAATTAACTCAGGATTTTCATCAGTTACAGCTGCTGAATAAATTATTAAGTCAAGTTCTGAAGAAATATTTTCACTACTTTGTGGTATAAAAACTTTTATTCCTTCATCTTCTAAAGCTTTAGTTATAGGAGTGCTCTTAATATCAGATCCACTAACCTCATAACCATCATGTTTTAAAAACCTTGCTAATGCAGATAGACCAATTCCGCCTATCCCTATAAAGTGAACCTTCATTAAGATTCCAGAAGGTGTTTTAAATTTTCATACTCTTTTTTAAGTACAGCTTCATTTGAAGAGATATACTCATCAATATCAAAATTGAAATTAACTATAAAGTATCCATGTTCTTCTTTAATATCACTTATATCATTGTTTACTTTTTCTTCATAAAATTCATCTAAAGTAACTTTATTTGAAAGAACAATAATCAGAACATTTAAAGATTTTTCGAGTAATTCATCATCAACAATGTTTGATAAAACAAACATAATCTCTTTTGCCCCATCAAAGTTATTGTATGACCATTTTTCTATTCCATGCTCGTACAATGCTCTTACTAAAAGTAAGTTTTCATCTTTTAGGTCTAACTTTTTATTTTCATTTACAATTTTTTCTATTTTATCAAATGCTGTTTTTAAAATATTTTGGTAGAGATTATTTATTTTGTCATCTTCTAAATCTAAAATTAACATTGAATCCAAAGTTTCGTACATTAAAGCTAAGTCATCTTCCTCAATTGCTTTTAATCTATTCTCTTCTAAAAACTTCAAAAAGTCTGGATTAGTTCTAGCTTCTTGTAATTCATCTTTGTTCATTCATAAAATCCTTTAATCTAGTTAATACTTTTCTTGTTTTTTCAGGGTTTTCAACAAGAGCTATTCTAATATATCCCTTACCGATACCGTTTCTCCCTAAAAAACTCCCTGGAAGTACTTTAATATTTTTTTGTTTGTATAGTTCTCTTGTAAACTCTATTTCATCTTCAACTTCTAACCATATATAAAAAGTTGATTGGGGTGGCGTTATTCCTAATATTTCTTTAGCTATTTCAAAATTTTCTTTATAAATTGCCCTAAACCCATCAACATGACTTTGATCACTCCAAGCAACTGCAGCTGCTTCTTGTAAAGGCACAGGACTTGCACAACCAACATAAGTTCTATATTTCATATAATCTTTTAATATAGTTGCATCACCTGCTATTATTCCACTTCTTAATCCGGGTGCACTACTTCTTTTAGAAACTGAATTCATAGAAATAACATTTTTAAATGAAGTATTTCCAGCATAAATTGAAGCTTCTAAAATAGATACAGGCTTGTCATTATCATCAAAATAGATTTCAGAATAACACTCATCATTTACTAAAATAAAATCAAATTCTAAAGCTTTTTTTACCCATAAAGCTAAGTCTTCAATAGTAATAGAAGCAGCCGTTGGGTTATTTGGATAGTTTAAAATAACTAAATCACATCTTTTTAATTGTTCATCAGTTAGTATTGGTTGAAAATCATTTTCTTTTACTAAATCAATATGAATAACCTCAGCCCTTGAAGCAATAGCAGCACCTTCATATATTTGATAAAAAGGATTAGTATAGGCCATTACAGGATTAGGTTTATCAAATAAAACAAATTGTGGGAAGTTAAATAATACTTCTCTTGTTCCAAATGTAGGAATAATTTGATCTAAAGACACATCTACATTAAATCTATTTTTTATGAATAATTGCATTGCATTTTTAAGGCTTGGTTGACCAGCACTTGCAGGATACTTTTGTAAAAGCTCTGTATTATCCTTTAAAGTATCTTGAATAAACTGAGGCGTTCTAAATTTAGGTTCCCCAACAGTTAAAGCTGATAACTCGTACTCACTATTTGGTACAACATCAACCAGAATTTCTGCTAATTTTTCAAATGGATATTTTTCAAAATTCATTTAATTTATTCCTTGTCATTTTCTTCTGAAATTGGTATTAATAATTGATTATTTTTATTTTTATCAAATGATAGTAAATCTGAATTTGTATATAAAAACTTAAAAGAATATCTTTCATTAAACATGTCTTTTTTCAAAGGCATAATATGAAGTAAGTTTTCTTCTTTTGATAATTCTCTTATAGGATTTCCACCGTTTGATACAATTTCAATTTTTTCATTAAATATTTTTGATAAGTTTTCAAAGTGATCAAGTAAATTTGATTTATCCTTCTGACTACCAATTGGATCTAAATCAAAAATTTTAATCTTTGTTTTTATTTGACTTGCCACATCAAAAATCATTGGTGATATCTGTTCATAAGAATGTGTGTCATTTAAAACTACTACTGTCTGCTTAACAGATTTTAAGTTCTCTAAACCGATTTTATAAATAGGTACTTTCATATCAATTAGTTTTGATATCTTTTTTTTATCTTGAAACATAACAAGAGTAAGCATCATCATACCAATATCAAATTTTCTGAAATCTTCTTTAATATTCTTTTTAAAACCTAAGTTAGCATAATCAATTATTAATTTAATACTAGGATTATGTCTTAACTCATCTTTAATATATGTCATAATATCAACAGTAGTAGGCCTCGTAATTTTAACTATTAAACTACTATTTTTAAGTCTTTGATTTAAATACTTAGCTTCCTGAATAGCTTTTTTTACGCTATTCATATTCTCTAAATATAAATCCAAGAACAAGTAAAGATTATGACCAAATGGCATTGGAAATTGACCTTGAGTTTTTCCAATTGCGTTGTATACTTGCATTAAAACTTTAGGTTTACCAATTACTAAAATAATGTCATTTGGTTTTATTACAAATGATGGTTTAACATTTACCATCTTTTGATTTCTATATAAACCAAAAATTTTCCACTCGTTTTGCTCAATTGAACCTATGTATCTATATGCATAAGAGCTACCAAATGGAATTCTAATCTCCATTATTTCACCCTGTTTTAAGCCAATATTTTGTGCAACAACTGGAATATTTGGTAGTTTTTCAACCATACCATTTGCTAGTACATCAATACCTCTGTATACATAAACATGTTCATCTTCAACTTTAATTCCCCAATAATCAAGAATATTGATTTGAAGATTTTCTTTATGCTCTCTTATGTTTTTTATTACATTTAGCATTTCATCTTTTGTATTTAGCGCAGCTAAAACTTCAGTGTGGACGTTCTTATCAAGTACCATCGCTAGTTTTGATTTTGAAGTTGGGTCAAACTTATAAAAAGTAAAATTTGAAGGTTTTTGAACTGGTAATATTACATCATTTAAATAAATTACATCATAACTGTTTTCGCCCGTATTAGCTTCAACAATTCTCTGCATTAATCTTTTTGCAACAATACCATCTACAATTACTAGTATTTTTTTCATTGGAATATTATATCTTAAAATCTTTAATAGTAGTTTTGAATGAATTTGTTATCAAGATAGTTTAGATATAATTGCGAAAATTAGATAGTAAGGTGATATTTTTTCATGGAATTTAAAATTGATGCTACGTCAAATGGGGCTAGAGCTTGTACTATTAAAACTGCCCACTCAACTATAACTACACCTGTTTTTATGCCTGTTGGAACACAAGGTACAGTCAAAGCACTTGATGCACATGATATGTTAAGTATGGGTGCAAAAATCATATTAGGTAATACATATCATTTATACTTAAGACCTGGTAGTAAACTAGTAAAAAAGTTTGGTGGATTACATGGATTTTCTAAGTTCCCAAATTCTTTTTTAACAGATTCAGGAGGCTTTCAAGCTTTCTCTTTAGGAGAAAATTCAAAACCTGATGAAAATGGAATCATGTTTAAATCTCATATAGATGGTAGTAAACACTACTTCACTCCTAAAAGTGTACTTGATACACAGTATGATTTAGGTAGTGATATTATGATGATATTAGATGATTTAGTAGCTCTACCAAATACAGATGAAAGAATAATGACTTCTATAGAAAGAACCACTAAATGGGCAAGGGAAGCAATAGAATATCACAAAGAACAAAAAGCAAAAGGTATTGGAGTTAATCAAAATATTTTTGCGATTATTCAAGGTGGTACTAGTAAAAAATATAGAGAGATCTCTGCTAAACAATTATGCGAACTTGGAGATTATGATGGTTTTGCAATTGGTGGATTAAGTGTTGGGGAACCAAATGTTGAAATGTATGAAACAGTAGAATGGACTACTCAATTTATGCCTGAAAATAAACCAAGATACCTAATGGGTGTTGGGACACCTGAAGATTTAATAGAAAACATCGAAAGAGGTGTTGATATGTTTGACTGTGTAATGCCCACAAGAAATGCTAGAAATGGTGGATTATTTACATCATTTGGTAAGGTTCAAATTAGAAATGCTAAATATAAAGAAGATGCAAATCCTATTGATCCTGAGTGTGATTGTTATACTTGTCAGAATTTTACAAGAGCCTATGTAAACCATCTTTTAAGAGCTGGAGAAATAACTTATTACAGACTTGCTTCTATTCATAATTTACATTATTACTTAAGTCTTATGAAACAAGCTAGAAATGCTATTAAAGAAGATAGATGGGTTGAGTTTAAAAAAGACTTTTACGAAAAAAGAAAACCTATTAAAGACTAATATATTTATTATTTAAAGGCTTAGCAAACACTTTTTAGTTACAATACAAAAAATTAAGCTTAAGGAATATCATGACAGTTGATGATAAACTAATTGAAAAACTTGCAAAATTATCAAGTTTAGAAATAAGTGATGAAAGAAAAGAGAGTTTAAAATCTGAACTTGGAGATATTATTAATTTTGTTGAAAACCTAAACGAAATTGATGTTACAGACATAGAAGCAACATTTAGTACAATTGAAGGTGGTACACCTTTAAGAGAAGATGTTCCTGTTCAAGATTTAGAAAGAGCAAAAGCTATATTAGCAAACGCTCCAAAATCAGAAGATGGATATTTCATCGTTCCAAAAATCATAGAATAGATTAAAAGAATTATTATGACTATATATGGAATTAAAACTTGTAGCACAGTAAATAAAGCTAAAAAGTTTTTAAAAGACAAGGGATATGAGTTTGATTTTGTTGATTTAAAAACTACTAAGCCCTCAGCTAAAGATATTCAATCATGGGTAGATAAAGTTGGAATTGATGTTTTATTTAACTCAAGAAGTACTACATACAGAGAATTAAAACTAAAAGAATTAAACTTAGATGATGCGGGTAAATTTGAATGGTTATGTAAAGAACCTATTTTATTAAAAAGACCCCTTGTTACTTTTGAAGATAAAGTTGTAGTTGGTTTTAAAGAAGATAACTATAAAGAGATATTTTAATATCTCTTTATATAATTAAATCTTTTCTTGCTTCTTTTAAAGTATCAGCAATCATAAAAGATAACTCTAAAGCTTGATCAGCATTTAATCTTGGATCACATTGAGTATGATATCTACTTGATAAGCCCTCTTGCGTAACAGCAGATGAACTAGAACCTGTACACTCAGTTACATTTTGTCCAGTCATTTCTAAGTGAATACCACCAGCGTAAGTACCCTCTGCTTTGTGTATTTTAAAGAATTGTCTAACTTCAGATAATATAGCTTCAAAATCTCTTGTTTTAAATCCATTACCTGCTTTAATAGTATTTCCATGCATAGGATCACATGACCATAATACATTTTTACCTTCTTTTTTAACTCTTCTTAAAAGTTTAGGGAAGTTTTCAGCAACTTTATTAGCACCCATTCTAACAATAAGATTTAATCTACCTGCTTCATTTTTAGGATTTAGCTTGTCAATTAATTGAATTAATTCATCCTCTTTCATAGATGGACCAACCTTACAACCAATAGGATTATTAATACCTCTAAAGTACTCAATATGAGCATCTTTTAAATCTCTTGTTCTATCACCAATCCATAACATGTGAGCAGCACAGTTAAACCAATCACCTGTAATTGAATCTTTTCTAGTTAAAGCTTGTTCATAATTTAAAAGTAGTGCCTCATGTGATGTATATAAAGTTGTTTGGTGAAGTTGTGGAGTGTTTGCACTAGAAATTCCACATGACTCCATAAATTTTAAAGACTGAGAAATTTTATCTGCTAAATCTTCATACATCTCACCTAAAGTATTATCCTTTACAAAGTCTAAGTTCCATGAATGTACTTGATTTAAATCAGCAAATCCACCCCTTGAAAAGGCTCTTAAAAGGTTTAAAGTTGCAGCACTTTGATTATAAGCTTTTAAAAGTTTTTTAGGTTTTGGCTTTCTTGATTTTTCATCAAAACCAATTTCATTTATAATATCACCTCTGTATGATGGTAAAGAGATTCCATTAATCTCTTCAAAATCAGCACTTCTAGGCTTAGCAAATTGACCTGCAATTCTTCCCACTTTAACAACAGGACATCCACCTGAGAAAGTAAGTACAACTGACATTTGCATCATAACTTTAAATAAATCTTTAATATTTCCTGCATTAAATGCATCAAATGATTCAGCGCAATCTCCACCTTGGATTAAAAATGCCTTACCATTTACAACATCAGCTAAATCTTTTTTTAAATTAATAGCTTCACCTGCAAAAATTAAAGGTGGATATGATGCTAATTCGTTTTCAACTTTTAATAACTTTTCAATATCATTATAAGTTGGTTGTTGCTTTATTGGAAAATTTCTCCAACTATCAGGACTCCACTTTTTCATATTATTTTACCTTTTATCTTTTTTTAAATTTTAACTAAAAAACTCTTAACTAGAATTTTAAATAATGTTACTACAATGTAACAATTATTTTAATAACTTACCTAATAGTTCTTTAAATGACACCTTAAAAGCATCTAATCCATCTGTTAAAAGCTTTTCATAAACAGCGTTAATATCAACACCTTTATCTTTTAACATTTGAAAATACTCATCACATTGGTCATTAGTAATGATAGTAGACTCTTCTTTTTGCCCATCTACTACCCACTCTTCAATTGTTCCTAAAGGTGCAGTGTTTACAGAATTTGGATAAATTAAGTTATCAACATAATAGCTAGGAGCTAACTCATCACCTTTAACACCAGTACTTGCAAATAATGTTCTTATGTTTGCATTTTCAAATCTATTAATCTCATGGTAACATTTTGTTGCGTTCATTATTCCTAATTTAAATTTTTCTAAACCTTTTGAAGCAAAATCACTATCACATAATCTATCAAATCTTGAAACAAAAATAGAAATTACAGCTTTAATATTTTTATTTGATTCTTTAATCCCCTCATTTAAAGCTTTAGCACAATTTATAGCTTGTTGGGGTGAAAAAATAAGTGTAGCATTTACATGAATTCCCTTTGAAGTTAATTCTCTCATAGCTATATAACCAGCTTGTGTTGCAGGAATTTTAATCATTACATTATCAACACCGATTGTATTATGAAGTCTAATTCCCTCTTCAATAGTACCAGCTGCATCATCACATAATAATGGATCAACTTCAATAGAAATAAATCCATCATCTAAATTTTCTTTATGTAAACTATCCATTAAAGTAGCAGCTCTTTTAATATCAGTAATTGCTAATTCTTCATAAATTGTTTTTGCATTGTTTGCTTGAAGCATATCTAGCTGTTGTTTGTATGCTAATGATGTTGAAATTGATGATTCAAAAATAGCAGGGTTTGAAGTTGCACCATGAATAGTACCATCCTCTAAAATCTCTTGAAATCTGTTTTCTAAAAAATCTCTTTCTATAAAATCACACCATAGTGAAAAATTAATATCTTCTTTTAAACTCACAATATACTCCTTATATTTCTTTTAATATTTGTGTTAAATCTTTTGTATCAACAATAATGTTTGCTTCTTTTTTTAGTACATCTTTTGCACAAAAAGCTACTCTTTTAGATGCAAATGGGAACATAGATACATCGTTTGCCCCATCACCTGCTACTAAAGTATCTTCTTTTGATACTCCAAGCATAGCTTGTACCCTTTGGATCATATCACCCTTTGAAAATCTAAACATCATATCACCACCAACTAATCCTGTTAATATTCCATCTTTTTCATGTAAAATATTAGAAAAGTCAGCATCTAGACCTAGTTTTTCTTTAGCAGGAGTAGTTCCTATTCTAAATCCCCCTGAAAAACATACAACTTTGTAGCCATTTTCTTTTAGCTTTGCGATTGTTTCGTATGCCCCTGGCATTAAAGGTAAATCTTGACAAATTTCCACTGCTTTTGAATACTCAAGTCCTTTTAATAAAGAAACTCTTTCAATAAGTGATTCAAAGAAATCTAATCTTCCAGCCATTGCTTCTTCAGTTATGCTCGCTACTTTTTCTTCTAAACCTAATGGTTTAGCTAAAAAGTCTATAGTTTCTCCATCCATTAATGTAGAATCAAAATCAAATACCGCTAATTTCATCAATTTTCCCTAGTTTTAGTCTTAAAAGGTTATAATATTATCTAAAAATTACTAAAATATATAAAAGGATAAGTTTTTGATATTCGAAACTTTATTTCAAAAATTACAAGAGGATAAGTTTTTAACACTTGAAACTACACCTCAACATGAACCATCAATGCACAATATCATTGAAAAAATTAGAAAATTTAATTTAGACAAAAAAGTTGATGGTTTCTCAACTACAGATAATCCACTTGCAAAATTAAAATATAATGCACTATTTGGAGCTTTAAAGCTTCAGCAAGAATTTGGAAAGCCTGTAATTGCAACTATGAGTATGAGAGATAGAAACAAAATAGCACTTCAATCAGATCTAATGGGTGCAAATGATTTTGATGTTAGGGCTATTTTAGCACTAACAGGAGATCCAGCTAAAATGAGTGATCAACCTCATACAAAAGGTGTTTTTGAAGCAAACTCTTTAATGCTTTTAAAAATGATGAAATCATTTAATTATGGAATGGACTTTGCCGGGCGACCATTTAAAATTGAACCAAAGCAAATTTATCCATTTGCAGTTGTAAACTCTTTTGCTAAAAACTTTTCAAGTTTAGAAAGAAAAATGCATCAAAAAATTCAACACGGTGCTGTTGGTATTGTTACTCAACCTGTATTTGATGTTGAAAATGCAAAAAAACTTTTAGAAAGTTTTAATAAAGCTAAAGAAGATGTGATAAATGTAAAACAAAAATCTCAACTTATTTTAGGTTTATTTCCTATTACTAGACTAAGAACTGCATTATTTTTATCAGCACAAGTTCCAGGTATTCATGTACCTCAAAGCTGGATTGACAAACTAGAAGTTGCCCATGCAATTTCTGATGAAGAGGAACATAAAGTTGGAATGCAACTAAGTAAAGATTTATTTACAGAAATAAATAAATTCCATCCAAAAGTTCACTTAATGACTGCAAATAAATATGATATTGCAAATGAAATTTTATCTTAAGAAGCTTTTTTGAAACTTGCTTGTATTGATGTTGGATTAAAAAGAATTGGTGTAGCTATATGCTTAAATGGTTCTATAGTTACACCTCAAGCAGCAATTTTGCGTAAAAATAGAAACCAAGCAGCAAATGATGTAAATTCTTTTTTAAAAGAGTGGGAAATAGATAAACTTATTATTGGATACCCAAGTGCTAGTGAAGATATGCAAAAAAGAATTACACATTTTACTAAAATTTTAGATTTAGATATCCCATTTGACTACTGTGAAGAGAATATGAGTTCAATTGAAGCGGAAGATTTAATCAAAGGTGATATAAAATACAAAAGGGATGGAAGAATTGATTCCATTGCTGCCAAAATTATTTTAGAAAGACATATTTCAAAAGGAATTTAAAAATGCAAACAAATATTTTAGGAACAAATTTAGAAACTTGTTGTACATCACCAATGACTGGATACTTTAGAGATGGTTCATGTAGAACAACTCCAGATGATACAGGTACTCACACAGTATGTGCAATAGTAACAGCAGAATTTTTAGAATTTTCAAAGGCTAAGGGAAATGATTTATCAACTCCAATGCCATATTACAACTTTCCAGGTTTAAAAGATGGTGATAAATGGTGTTTATGTGCATTAAGATGGAAAGAAGCATACGATGCTAAATGTGCACCAAAGATAATAGCTAAAGCTACATCAAGTGCAACATTAAAACTTATCCCAAAAGAAACTTTATTGGAATTTGCTATTGATGAACAAGAATAATTACTAGAATAACTCAAGAAACAATTTAAAAATTTTTAGTCTTTAAATTGCATTCTTATTTGGTCAAACTCATCAAAATTATCAAAAAATAATTTAACTAATTTAGGATCAAAGTGCTTTCCACTTTGATTCTTAAAGAACTCAAAAATATCTTCTAGTTTCCAAGCTTTCTTATATACTCTGTCACTACCTAATGCATCAAAAACATCAGCTACTGCTGTAATTCGTCCATAAATATGTATATCTTCACCCTTTAAACCTCTAGGATAGCCAGAACCATCCCATTTTTCATGATGTTCATGGGCTACTATTGATGCCGCTTTTAAAATTGGTTTTTCGGAATTTTTTAACATGTTATAGCCCAATATTGAATGGGTTTTCATAATTTCAAATTCATCTTCTGTTAATTTGCCAGGTTTATTTAAAATTTTATCCTCAATTCCAACTTTACCTATATCATGCATAGGTGAGGCTAACTTTATTAACTCAGCTTCTTGAAGGTTTAGACCACATTTTAATGCTAAAAGTTCTGAGTATAAAGCTACTCTTTTTACATGGTTTCCTGTTTCTTTACTTCTTGTTTCACCTATTTCGCCCATTGCATAAATGATATCTTTTTGTGTTTTTAGTATTTCTTGTTCGGCCTTCATTACATTTGTAATATCTGTTCCATAAACTAGAACAACTTCTAGTTCTTTATCATATTTCAGTTCAAACAAAAAGATATTATTTTCGTCCAATTTGTATTGAATTTGAGTTATTTGCTTATCTATTACCTTTTCAAAATCTATATTTTTTAAGAAATGTTTTTTAATTTTTAAATCATCTTTATCTGTAAAATATTTTTTTGATGAATCATTTTGATATATAAAGTCATATATATTATTCATAACAAAAACTGGCTGAGGATTATTTTTTGGTAAGGAATAAAAAAAACTATTTTTTTTCTTGAGCTTTGAATTTATTCCTAATATTTCATACAAAAAACAAAACTTGAAAAACCCTGACAATATTAGTGCAAGTGCCATAATTATTATTATAGTATTTTGATAATAAAAAGCAATCAGAGCTAAAATTACTCCTATTCCTAATCTTATATTTGATTCATTTGTTGATATATTACTATTTTTAAATTGACATATCATTTTAGTTTATTCCTTACTTGTTTCAAGTGCTACAACTGCAATTGCAAAACCACCATCGTGGGTAATAGATACACTTGCATTTTTTATATTAAAGTTTTTGCTTACTTTTTTAGAAAATTCAATTAATGGTGCACCTTTAGAACTTTTAGATAAGAATATATCATGAAAACTACATTCACCACCTATACCTGTTCCTAAAGCTTTGCTAGCAGCTTCTTTAGCAGCCCAAAAACCAGCGGCTGTTGTAGGTTTTTTAATTAATTTAATTTCATCATCATTTAAAAACTTTTTATAAGCCTTTTCTCCAAATTTCTCATACATTTTTTCAATTCTACTAATAACTGTTATGTCAACACCAATCATTTTAATCCTAAGTTTTGTATAATTGCCATATGAAATTATTGGCAAGAAAATTACTTTATTTATTTACAATGTTATTCATTATTAGCTTAATATCTTTTATAGCAATTAATGCTGCACCAAATTCTTTTTTTGCAAGTGGGGAATTAAATCCTAATATTACACCTGAGTCAATAGAGGAATTAAAAGCTATATATGGTCTTGACAAGCCCTTATATGTGCAATTTTATTCATGGTTTATGGCAATATTACAACTTGATTTTGGAATATCATTTGCTAGTGGAAGCATGGTTAAAGATGAAATACTAAGTAGAATACCAATTACACTTACTATAAATATTATTTCTATGGTTTTTATCTTTATTATTAGTTTGTATTTAGGTATAAAATCTGCTTTAAATAAAAATAGTATCTTTGATCGATTTACAGGTCAGTTATCACTTTTAAGTTTTTCTATGCCCGGATTTTATTTAGCTTTATTGTTAGTTTTAGTATTTGCTGTAAACTTTGAAGTATTACCAATTGCTGGACTTCATAGTGTTCCTGATGATGGAAGTTTAGCATACTATTTAGATTTTGTATGGCATTTAATTTTACCTATTTCTATTATGATTTTTGGTGGAATTGGAAGTTTAACTTTATACGTTAGAAGCTTGACCATAGAGATATTAAAAAGTGATTACATCTTTTTTGCAAAAGCTAGAGGGCTTGATGACAAAAAAATATTAAAAAATTTTGTTTTACCAAATTTGTATCCACCTATTATTACTATGCTTGGTTTATCACTACCAGGAATTATTGGTGGTTCTGTGATTTTAGAAACAATTTTCTCAATAGATGGAATGGGACTATTATTTTTCCAAAGTGCTCTAAGTCATGATTATCCTGTAATTATGGGAATACTTATAATTGGTGCATTTTTAACACTAATTGGAAATATGATTGCTGATTTAGTTTTAGTTAAATTAAATCCAAACTTTGATGCTAAATAATAAATTATTTAAATAACAAAACGACAAGGAAAAATATTGCAAGTTTTAAAAACCATTAAAGAACTTCAAAATATAAGAAAAAACATAACTTCAACAGTTGGATTTGTACCAACAATGGGAGCTTTACACAATGGACATATTTCTCTTATAAAGAAAGCCAGGGAAGAAAATGACATTGTAATTGTGTCTATTTTTATTAATCCTACACAGTTTTTAGTTGGGGAAGATTTAGACAAATACCCAAGAAAAGATGAAGCTGATAAAAAAATATGTGAAATGTGTAAAGTTGATTATGTATTTATGCCTGAAATTTCAACTATGTACTCAAAAGAAGAAGTTTTAATAAAAGCTCCAAATAAATCTTTTGCACTAGAGGGAAAAACAAGACCAGGACATTTTGATGGGGTGTTACAAGTTGTTTTAAAACTATTTAATTTAACCCAACCTACAAATGCATACTTTGGGAAAAAAGATGCCCAACAACTATCGCTTATTCAACAAATGGTAAAGAATTTATTTTTAAACATTAACATTATCCCTTGTGATATAGTTAGAGAAAACGATGGTCTTGCTATGAGTTCACGAAATGTTTATTTAAATGATCAACAAAGAAAAGATGCACTTTTAATTTCAAAGTCACTTTATAATGCTGTATCGTTAATAGGTAAGAACGAATTAAGAAGTGAAAAGATTATTGAAAAAATGTACGAAACAATGAATATACTTGATGTTGAATATGTTTCTGTTGTAGATAGACAATTTAATGAAATAAAAATAATAGAAAAAGACAATACTATAATATTAGTTGTAGCAAGACTTGGAAACACAAGACTATTAGACAATATTTGGCTTTAACTTTTATAGTGAAAAAATATGATAAAATCTCAAAAAAAATAAGGTAACTTAAATTTATGCAATTCTCAGAACAAAAACCTAACAAAAAATTACACTTAGTAAGTCTTGGTTGTACAAAAAACCTTGTAGATTCAGAAATAATGCTTGGTAAATTAAGCGAATACGAAATTACAAATGATGGAAATGATGCTGATGTAATTATCGTAAATACATGTGGATTTATAGATAGTGCTAAACAAGAAAGTTTAAATACTATATTTGATTTACATGAGCAAAGAAAAGATGATTCTGTATTAGTAATGTCTGGATGCTTAAGTCAAAGATATCAAGAAGAATTACAAAAAGATTTACCAGAAGTAGATATTTTTACAGGTGTTGGGGATTATGACAAAATTGATGAAATGGTTAAGCAAAAACAATCAAAATTTACAGATGATGTATTTTTAGCTAACGACACAAACGATAGAGTAATCACAGGCTCATCTTATCATGCATACGTAAAATTAAGTGAAGGATGTAATCAAAGTTGTTCATTTTGTGCAATTCCCTCTTTTAAAGGAAAACTTCATTCAAGAACTTTAGAATCTCTTGTAAAAGAGGTTAAATCTCTTGTTTCAAAAGGATATAAAGACATTACATTTATTTCTCAAGACTCATCATCTTTTTTAAGAGATCAAGGAATAAATGATGGTCTTGAAAGATTAGTTGAAGAGATTGAAAAAGTTGAAGGAATTAAAACTGCTAGGATTTTATACTTATATCCATCTACAACTACTTTAGACTTAATAGATAAAATTGCTGATTCAAAAGTATTTGTAAACTACTTTGATATGCCTTTACAACATATCTCAAAAAATATGTTAAAAACTATGAAAAGAGGTAAAAAGTTTGAAAAACTTCATGAACTAATGTCATATATGAAATCAAAACCAAACTCTTTTGTAAGAACTACTTTCATAGCAGGACACCCAGGTGAAACACAAGAAGACTTTGATGAGTTATGCAAATATGTTGAAGAATTTGGCTTTGATAGAGCTAATGTATTCTCTTATTCAGATGAAGAGGGAACGGCTGCATATAACTATGAAGAAAAACTAGAGCAAGATACTATAGATTCAAGAGCAGAAGCTTTAGGTGAAGTTATTGAAGTTACAACTCAAAAATCTTTAGAATCAGAAATTGGAAAAGAATTTGAAGTTTATGTTGATGGTGAAAGTGATGAACATGAATATTTATTAAGTGCTAGAAAAACTATTTGGGCACCTGATATTGATGGTGAAATTTATATTAATGATAACTCATTAGGTGAAAATTCTCAAATTAAATTTGGTGAAATTTATACAGTTAAAGTAACTGAATTAGTTGGTGATAAGTTATTAGCAACTGTAATTAAATAAACAAAAGCAGCATAAAATGCAATTAGATTTTAATGAAATCAAAAATAAAAAAAATCTTTTAGCATTTTCAGCTGGTGTTGACTCAAGCGCCCTATTCTATCTTCTTTTAAATCACAACATTCCCTTTGACATAGCAATTGTAAACTATAACTTAAGAACTCAAGCTACAAAAGAAGTTAATTATGCAAAGAAATTAGCCCAAAAATTTAATAAAAATATTTTTATTAAAGAAATTAACTTTACTAAAGAACCTTCAAACTTTGAGAAAAAAGCAAGGGATATTAGATATGATTTTTTTGATGAGATTATCAAAAACAATTCCTATGAAACTTTAATCACTGCACATCAACTAAATGATAAGTTAGAATGGTTTTTAATGCAACTAACAAAAGGTGCAGGGTTATTTGAACTAATAGGCTTAGAAAAATGTGTATACAAAAAAGATATTTTGTTTTATAAACCCCTTTTAGATGTATCAAAAAAAGATTTGCAGAAGTATTTAGAAAAAAATAATCATACTTATTTTATAGATGAAAGTAATTTAGAAAATAAGTACAAAAGAAACTACTTTAGAAATGAATATGCAAATAAGCTTTTAGATACCTATGAAGATGGTATCAAAAATAGTTTTGAATACTTGCAAAAAGATATTGAATCATTTTTATTTAATAATAATGATTTTAAAGCCATAAAAACAATTAAAAATCTTGATATTTTTAAAAACTCAAATGATAATAACCTAAATATGAGACTTATTGATTTAAACATCAAACAAAGGGGCTATTTGCTCTCAAATGCTCAAAGAAATGAAATACTTACTCAAAAAGAAATAAGTATCTGTGATGGTATTAATATTGCAATAAGTGAAGATTTTATTTATATTTGTCCAAAAATAGAGTTTACTATGCATAAGAAGTTTAAAGAAGAGTGTAGATTAAATAAAATACCTAAAAATATTAGGCCATATTTAGCAAAAGAAAATATTGAAATTAAAGATTTAATGCTTTAAGAATTTTTTAGTGTTATTAACTCTTTTAATTTCATCTCTAGCTATATCTTTTTGATTTCTTAAAAACTTAATGTTTTTATAAAATAGCTCTGATAGTTGTACTAAATCATCAAGTTCTAAATCAAAATCTGTGATTAAATTATACTCAATAGAACAAATGACATACGGAGAATTTATCTTATCAATTCCTCAAATTACATCACTAAATACACTTTCAATAAAACCTTTAGAAGGTAGAGTTGTAATAGAGTGTAACCCTGGTATTTCTCATAAAATAATTGCAGAGTTATTAGGTTCAGGTGCTGTGAATGCAAATGATAATTTAGATAGAGAATCAACAGAAATGGGAGTGTTAGAAATTTTGTGTCAGTCTGATAGAATTTATAATTCTAAAGGATTGAACAATGAATCAAACATTTGATTTAAATGAAGCACTTGAAC
>JBDNBT010000053.1:0-2644 GCA_039767755.1 Sulfurovum sp. | reverse complement strand
ATCATTTCCTCCATGTCTTTTAAATGCATCCCTTGCACCTTCAACCAATCTATCTGTTATAATATGATTAAATCTTCCATTTATAATAGCTACTCTTTCAGTACCTTTTAATCGCAAATTACCTTCAATAATTTTCATTTATTTCTCCAAAAATATGTGTATAAGGATTAATTATATCCTAAAGCCTCTTTAATAGCAAAAATGTCACTTACTGTTTTATATAAGTCTTCGATTTTTAGCATATTTGGTCCATCACTAAGTGCAGCACTTGGGTTTTCATGTGTTTCAAAGAAAAATCCATCAACTCCAACAGCAGCAGCTGCTTTTGCCATATATGGAACAAATGAAGAGTTTCCACCTGTTGTTCCACCTGTGCTTGGAATTTGAACACTATGTGTTGCATCAAAAATTACAGGAGCATATTTTCTTAATAAAAGCAGATTTCTCATATCAACAACTAATGCACCATATCCAAAAGTATTTCCTCTTTCACAAAGCCAAACTCCAGCTTTTTCAGAAGTCTCATAAGAAACTTCTGTTATTCCTCTTGTATTTAGAATTTTTTCAACTGGATGTTTCATTGCATCAGCTGCTAAGAATTGTCCTTTTTTAATATTTATAATTGCAGGTGTTTTAGCTGCTGCTACTAATAAATCAGTTTGTCTACATAAAAATGCAGGAATTTGTAAAATATCCATTACTTCACCAGCAGGTGCTGCTTGATATGATTCATGAATATCAGTTACAACTTTATATCCAAATTGCTCTTTTATTTCTTGGAATAGCTTTAATCCCTCATCAAGTCCTGGGCCTCTAAAAGAGCTTATACTTGTTCTATTTGCTTTATCAAATGAAGCTTTAAAATAAAATTCAACTCTTTTATCTTCACTTAATGGTTTTAATTTTTCAGCAATTCTCATTACTGTATCTCTATCTTCTAATACACATGGTCCTGTTAAAATTTTCATTTAATTCCTTTAAAAATTGTTCGTTTTTCTTTACCTGTTATTGCATAATAAAATTCATAAGCATTTTGACAAATATATTCTATATCATCTTTTGCATGATTATCGCATGCCAATAAAATTTTATCGCCTATTTTAATTTCATTTTCCCATTCAGGGGTTAATATTATATCATTTTCTCGTTGAAGTAACAAAGGAACAATATTATTTCTATGTTCTTTATTATGTAAAGATATTCCTAATAAACTTAAATACGCTATTTCTTCTGACTTTAAATAATTAAAAATTTGGGGAGTTGTACTTTCACTTATCTCAACTTCCAAAAGAAGTGGCTTAGCATCGATTTCTTGTAAAAGCTTACTAACTAGTTTTGATGCCCATTCATTGTCTTTTTTTATAATCATCTTTAAAAATTTATCACTAAGTGGGTTTACTAAAGCATTTGTAACTTTATTTACCAAAATCTTAGAAGGTGTAAAAATATGATTTATATTTGCATTCTTAAATAAAAAATCATCCAAAATATCATTTTCTCTAACTATGGTTACAATATTAGGATTTAACTTTTTAGCCGTTGCTAAAATAGATAAATTAGTAGTATCATCTTCAGTTGCTGCAACTATTGCAACTGCATTTTCTATTCCAACATTTAACAATAACTCTTTGTCATCTGCATTTCCGAAAACTAAATGAGATATTTCATCTGGAGTAAATTTTCTATCTTTATTTTTATCTAATTCGATTAATTTTACTTCTACATTTGTATCTGTTAATTTTTCAAAAATCTTTCTTCCCATTCTTCCATATCCACATATAATATAAAGACCTTTGGGAAAAATCGGTAAAGTTGCATTTAAATCATCAATACCATATAACCATTTTTCAAGTTTAAATAGATTTGGGGCAGAAAGTGCCATATTAATTTCTGATGAAATAATTGAAAAAGGATTAATAACAACCTCAGCATTTAGATCTTTTAAATTCTCCGTATGATTTGTAGTTGTAGATTTAACAGCAACTTTGATGTTTTTATTTAATGTTTTTGCAATTAATGTAATCTTCAAATTTAAAGCATCGTCTTCCAATAGAGATACTATTGCTTTACAATTTCTTTTATTTAAACCTGCTACTTCTAAAACTTTTACAGAATAGTTTTCACTAAATAATACAGGTACTGTTGGTGTAAAATTTTCTAAAAGTAAATTATTTATTTCCATTTTATCTTTTGTTATCACAACTGTTCGTAAGCCTTGATTAAGAGCTTTTGTAATAATTTTTCTTGTGATTTGGTTATATCCAAGAACCACAATAAATTTTTCATTTAGATTTTTTATTTGTCTTAAAAATTTTGTTTTTTCTATTTCTTGTAAAAATAGTTGATCTTGCAATAAAGTAAGTAATGAACCAATACTATAAAACCATCCTAAAACCGTTAAATATGTTGAAAAAGTAACCCAAATTCTTTGAGTGTAAGTAAAAGGGTAAGGTAACTCACCAAATCCTATTGTAGTTGCTGTATACGAAATAAAATAAAAAGCATCAAAAATAGTCATATGATAAGTATTTCCATTTAAATCCATACCTGGAATTAAAAGGAAGCCTATCATTGAAATAGTATATGTTATTAATATTACTAAAAATGGTTTCCTCATTTTTTGTAATATTATAAATAAAGAATT
>JBDNBT010000052.1:0-7452 GCA_039767755.1 Sulfurovum sp. | reverse complement strand
TTAGAGCCTCATATTGTTTGTGAAGAAGTAAATAATATTGATGAATTAAAAATTTATTTAGAAAATCTTTTAATAGACCAATACCAAAAAATGGAATTTGTAGCCACAAAAAAAGTGTATGATGCTTTAAAAAATGAGAAACTTTCTGTTTTAAAAAGACTTGATAATACCTATGATGCTTTTTTAACATATGATTATGCAAAAGCTTCTAAAGACATTGGAGAAAACTATTTTGTACAAATTAAAAGTTTAGCTTCAAAAGATATAGTTAAAAAGTATTTTAAAGAAATAGAAGATAAAAAATCAACTGGAAATGAGATAGTATTATTAGCAGCTTTAGCATATGATTTAGACATAGATTATGAAGATTTTTTAATAATGTGGACTAAGAAAAATCTTATAAATATAGCAATGACTACACTAAAAATATCAAGAATAAAACCAAGTGAGATTCAAAAAATGCTTTTTGAAATTGATGATATTTTAGAAAAAATAGAGTTTGAAAATATAGATAAGAAAATTACAAACTTTAACCCTTTGTTTGAAGAAATAATTTTCAAACATAAGAATATAGAACCAAAAATGTTTGCAACCTAAAAAAGAAAGCAAGAGTTTAAAAAAGTAAGAATTTAAGGAAAATTAATGAGTTTAAAAATAGGAATAGCAGGACCAGTTGGAAGTGGTAAAACTTCTTTAATTGAAAGTTTAACATATGCTTTAAAAGATAAATACTCTTTAGGTATCGTTACAAATGATATTTATACAACTGAAGATGCAAATTATCTAAAAAAAACACTTGATTTAGATGAAGATAGAATTATTGGTGTTGAAACAGGGGGATGCCCACACACAGCAATAAGAGATGATATTTCAATGAATCAAAAAGCTGTAGTTGAACTTGAAGAAAAATTTAATCCTGATATTATTTTTGTAGAAAGTGGTGGGGATAATTTAAGTGCTACTTTTTCTTATGAATTAATTGATTATTATACTTATGTTATTGATGTGGCTCAAGGAGCTGATATACCTAGAAAGAAAGGTGCGGGATTACTTTTTTCTGATCTTTTAATAGTAAATAAAACAGATTTAGCACCACATGTAGAAATTGATTTAGTTGATATGGAAAATGATGTTAAAGTAAATAGAAAAAACAAACCCTATGTCTTTTTAACAAAGAAAAATCAAGATACATTAAAAAATGTAATTGATTGGATTGAAGCTTTAAAATAAAGTCTATAATAGCTAGAAAATCTAGCTATTAAAACTCCATTTCAAGTGCGATTGGACAGTGATCACTTCCAAATACTTCACTCATAATATATGCATTAGTTACATAATCTTTTAAATCTTCTGAAATATAGAAATAATCAATTCTCCAGCCAACATTATTAGCTCTTGCATTTGCTCTGTATGACCACCACGAATATTTATCTTTTTCTTCACCATTTATTAATCTAAATGTATCTAAATATCCACACTCAAGGTATTTTGTAATCCAGTCTCTTTCCATTTGTAAGAAACCCGATGTGTTTTCATTTGCTTTAGGTCTTGCTAAGTCTATTGCTTCATGGGCTGTATTTACATCACCACAAACAATTATTGACTTACCATCTTTTCTTAGGTTTTCTGTATATTCTAAAAATCTATCATAAAATTCCATCTTATATACTAATCTTTCTTCTTTAGATTGACCATTTGGAAAATATACATTAAAGTAAGCGATATCCTTATCGCCTAAAGTAAAATGCACTTCATTTATTCTACCTTCATCTAATACATCAACTTCAGGACAGTTTCCTTGGAATGTTAATTCAATATCTGTAAAAAGTGCAGTACCACTTCTACCTTTTATTTTTGATTCAGAGGCAACTAGATTTTTGTACTCTTTTTCAAATATACTTTCAGGAATTTGAACTTTCATAGACTTAGTTTCTTGTACACCTAAGATATCAACGTTTTGTTCATCTATCCACTTTAAAGCACCTTTTTTATCAACTGCTCTAATACCGTTTACATTCCACGAAACAAATTTATATTTACTCATATTTACTTATTGTCCTTTTTTTCTTCTTCTGTTAAGTTTTTTACTTCAGGTTTAACTGGATCAGTTGGTTTATTTATTGATAAATTATTTAAACCGTTGAAGTTATTCATTTTCATTTGATTTGGAACTAGTTTTTGTTCTTTTCCACCATGCATGTCTATTTTGCCCATATTATTACCACCATAAGAGTAGTTTGCATATAAAGACACAGTAGTTATTATTGAAATCATAATTATTTTTTTCATTTACAAAAATTCCTTTTTTATAAATTTTCAAGACAAATTCTAGCTATTTTTTGAAAAATTAGGCTTAATTTAGATATTTTAAATTATATTTAATCAAGGTTTTACATGACTGAATTATTTTTAGGATTAGTTACATTTTTAACTTCAACTATTGCTGCAATTGTAGGATTAGGTGGTGGTATGATGTTAATTGCTATTTTACCTTCATTTTTACCTATAAATGCACTAATTCCAGTTCATGGTTTAACACAAATGTCCAGTAACATTTCAAGGGCAGTGTTTGGTTATAAAGAGATTCAATACAAAGTTATACCTAAGTTTTTAATTGGCTCTATTATAGGTATTGCTTTATTTGCAAGCATTATTAGTTTTATATCATTAGAGTATGTACCTTTTTTTATAGGGTCATATATCTTACTTTCTTTATGGTCAGCTAAATTCAATGACAAAATAAAAAAGTTTGAAAACTACTATATAATCGGTTTCTTTCAAACAGGATTATCAATAGTAGTTGGGGCAACTGGACCTTTGACTTTGACTTTGTTATTTAAAGATTTTAAAGATAAAAATAAAGTAGTTGTTACAAGTGCTGCTTTGATGAGTATTACACACATATTAAAGGTATTTGTATTTATATATTTTGGATTTGTATTTTTAGATTATATTGGTATTATTACAGCTATGATTATAGGTGCAGTTGTTGGAAGTTTTTTAGGAACTAAACTTAGAAATAAAATAGATGGTAAAAAGTTTACAATTGTTCTAAAAATTCTACTTTCAGCTTTAGCTGTAAAGCTTATTGTAGAATTATTCATGTGATTTAAAGGTTTTAAAATGGAAGATTATATAAGAATAGAAAAAGATTTTTTAGGTGAAAAAAAGATTGATAAAGATGCATATTATGGTATTCAAACATTAAGAGCAAAAGAAAATTTTGATATTACATTAACTTCACTATCTTTATTTCCAGATTTTATAAAATCTTTAGCAAAAGTAAAAAAAGCTTGTGCCTTAGCAAACTATGATTTAGGAGATTTAAGGGATCTTCAAAAAGATGCCATTGTAAAAGCATGTAATGAAATTATAGAAGGTAAGCTAATTGATCAATTTATAGTTGATCCTATTCAAGGTGGCGCTGGAACTTCAACTAATATGAATATAAATGAAGTAATAGCAAATAGAGCTTTAGAAATATTAGGTCATGAGAGAAGTTCATATGATATTATTCATCCAAATAATCATATAAATATGAGTCAATCTACAAATGATGTATATCCAACAGCTATTAGAATAACTATCCATCAAATGATATTTAAACTAAAAGATTCCCTAAGATTTTTAAGGGATACATTTGAAGAAAAATCAGTAGAATTTAAAGATATTTTAAAGATGGGAAGAACTCAACTTCAAGATGCCGTACCAATGACTTTAGGACAAGAGTTCAAAACATTTGCAGTTATGATGAATGATGATATAGAAAAACTAGAAAGAGTGCAAGTTCTTATAAAGCAAGTTAACTTAGGTGCAACAGCAATTGGAACAGGTATTAACTCAAAACCTTTGTATCAAGAAAAAGCCATGACTCACCTAAGAGAAATTACTGGAGTTGATTTTTTAAGTGCAGAGGATTTAATAGAAGCTACACAAGATACCGGGGCTTTTGTTAATATCTCTGGTATTTTAAAAAGTATAGCTATCAAAGTTTCAAAAATTTGTAATGATTTAAGACTTTTAAGTAGTGGACCAAGAGCAGGATTAAATGAGATTAATCTTCCAAAAATGCAACCAGGAAGTTCAATAATGCCTGGTAAAGTAAATCCTGTTATTCCAGAAGTAGTAAATCAAGTTGCTTTTGAAGTTATTGGTGCTGATGTTACTATTTCCCTTGCTAGTGAAGGTGGACAACTTCAATTAAATGTATTTGAGCCATTAATAGCATATAAACTTTTTAACTCTATTAACATGATGAGAAGATCATTTATGACTTTAGCTACAAAATGTGTAAAGGGAATAACAGCTAATGAAGAAGTTTGTAAAGAAAATATTTTAAATTCTGTTACTCTAATTACATGCTTAAATCCAATTATTGGATATGAACAAAGTTCAAGTATCGCTAAAGAAGCTTTAGTATCAAACAAAAGAGTATATGATGTGATTTTAGAAAAAGGTATTTTTACAAAAGAAGAATTGGATGATCTTTTAAAACCTGAAAATATGGTAAGTAATCATATAAAATGTGAAAGCAAGGATAATTAAACAATGATAAAAAATATAAAGTCTTTTTTACTATTTCCATTAGTAGTAATATTTTCTAAGTCTTTAAAGGGAAAAGATACAAATTTCACTAAGTTTGTTACTTACGATAAAAGAGAGTTAAATAATCAAGTATTACTTGATATTGATTGTGAAAACTATGAAGTTATAAGTGATGTAATGAAGTTTTTTGATAAAAGCTCACCTATATATGATAAAACAAAAATAAACTTTAAAATTGATGTAAATAAAATTGCAGAAGATTATAAGAAATTTACATTTGATTTTCTTGATATTGTTCATATTTATCACTCATCTTCTATGCTTAGTGCTAGAATTCCAAATGAAAATATATTTGTAGAATTTAAAGTATCAAATTACAAGTTAAATGATATGCAACTAAATACTCTTTTAAGATATATGCTTTTTACTTATGCCTCAAAAAAAGTTGACAGATTATTTTTAGATATAGTAAATTTTGATGAGAAATCAAGAGAATCTTTAGAATATATTTCAAACCTAATAAACAATTCAAAGGTGTTAAAGTTCTCAAGAAGTGGAGGGCTTTATGTGCTTACTTGTGAAGATAAGAAAAGCATGTATGACATAGTTTGGTCTAAAGGTGATGATATAGAATTAACAGAGTTTAGCACTGTATATGATAAATTTGGAAAAGAATTAAAAGAAGATATAAAAATCTCTACTTCCCCAATAATAGCCATTCATAAAACTTAAAATAAACATAACATAAATTTAGCTATAATCCACAAAAAATAAAAATAGGGACAAATATTATGGCAATTTATACATGTGGACATACTACGCCTGATTCAGATTCAATCTGTTCAGCAATATCATTAGCTTATTTATTAAACGCAACAGGAAGAGAAGCAATTCCTGCAAGACAAGGACCTGTATCTCCTGAAACTCAATTTATTTTAGATAGATTTGGATTTGATGCACCAGAATTAAAAACTGAATTTGCTGGATGTGAATTATTTATTACTGATTATTCAGACAAAGGTCAAGCACCTAAAGATATCGATGAAGCTACAGTTGTAGGTATTGTTGATCATCACAAATTAGGTGATATTGAAACTTCTACTCCTTTAGAGTGTTGGATTAGACCTGTTGGATGTACTAATACAATTGTTAAAGAAATGTATGATTATCATAAAGTTGAGATTCCAAAAGATATCGCTGGAGTAATGTTATGTGCTATTTTAAGTGATACAGTTATTTTTAAATCTCCAACTTGTACACCAACTGATATGAAAATCGTTAAAGAATTAGCAGAAATTGCTGGAATTAATGACTTTGCTGCACTTGGAATGGAAATGTTTACAGTTAAATCAGCTGTAGATGGAGTACCTGTAAGAGATTTAATTTTAAGAGATTACAAACCATTTGATATGCATGGTAGTGATGTTGGAATTGGTCAATTAGAAGTAATTGATTTAGCTATTTTTGATAAAATTAAAGCCGACTTACAAACTGATTTAGACAAATTAAGAGAAGAAAAAAACTTACATACTGCATGTTTAATCTTAACAGATATTATGAAAGAAGGTTCTGAAGTATTAGTTAGTTCATCTAACCCTTCAATCTTTGAAAGTGCATTTAATTGTAAATTAGAAGACGGAAAAGTTTGGTTAGACGGTTGTTTATCAAGAAAGAAACAAATTATTCCTTTCTTACAACCTGAGTTTGCTAAGTAATTAATTTAAAAACAAGTCTAGAGAAAAAGTTTTCTCTAGACTTGTTTATGTCTTATTTAAATTCTATTTTTCCTTGTGATGCCAAAAGTGCTCCACAAAGATTATATAAAATTCTAGCTCCCACATTAGCATCCCATTCATCATTACTATCACCACTATCTCCAACTTCACATAAATCAAAACCTATAATATTTCTACCACTTTTTACAATCATAAATATTAAATGCTCTAATTCACTATATCTTAGTCCTCCAGGAACTGGTGTACCTGTATTAGGACAGTTTAATGGCTCAAGTCCATCTATATCAATAGATAAGTAAACATTTTGAGGTAATTTATCAATATATGGTGTGAAAATATTTTCTAAAGATTTTCCACTTGCAAGTTGTTGTTGCATATGCGTATCATATAAACATGCACTTTTATGTCCATATTCAAGCATTCTTTTTGCTTCTTCATCACTATAATCTCTAATACCAAATTGAACTAAACTAGATATTTTTTCACATTCATTCATTACATTATAAAAAATTGACGCGTGTGAATAACTAAAGCCTTCATACTCTTTCCTTAAATCGTGATGTGCATCAACATGTAGTATTCCAAATTCTTGTGTTTGGGTGTCATTTAAAGCTTTAATTAAACCCAAAGGACAAGAATGATCACCACCAACTAAACCTACAAATTTTCCTTTATTTAGATACTTAGTTGAGTTTTCATAAACATTAGTATTTACTTTTTTTGAAGCTTCATTTACAAAATCTAAAGCTTCATTATCTTGTTTTTGATTTTCAAGTGCTTCTATTACTTTTATAGCTTCAAGTCTTGCTTTGTTACTTAAATCTAATATTTCATAGTTATTCTCAAGCATAGCAATTCCTGCTTTATATGGCTTAATATAGTGATAATTTTCCACATCTAATTGATGACTTGAAAGTCTAATGTTCTCAGGTGCTCTAGCTGTACCTTCCCCAAAAGATACAGTAGCTTCCCAAGGAACAGGTAAAATAACAAGGCTAGCTTCAAGGGGATCTAATTTTCCTCCTATAAAACCATCACTACTTTGTGGTGGTAAGCCTTTTTCAAGAACTTCTATTTCTTCTTGTAGGTTTCTATATGACATAATTTTTCCTAAAATTTAAAACTAAAATATGAATGAATTATACTATATTTTAAACAATAATTAATATAT
>JBDNBT010000051.1:0-2724 GCA_039767755.1 Sulfurovum sp. | reverse complement strand
TTTTATACAAATAATTATAATGAGTTTATAAAAGAATTAGAGCAATTAGATCATGAAATTCATGAAATATTAGAACCATATGAACACAAAGAATTTATGGTATTTCATCCATCTTGGGGATATTTTGCTAAAAGATATCATTTAGAACAGTTAGCTATTGAAGTTCAAGGTAAAGAGCCTAAACCTAATGAGTTAATCAAAATAATAGATGATGCTAAAAAACACAATATTAAAATTGTATTTGTAGCTCCTCAGTTTGCACAAAACAGTGCTAAAACTATTTCTAAAAATATTAATGGTACTGTTACAGTCATAAATCCTTTATCTCAAATGTGGGATAAAGAACTTTTAAAAACAGCAAGAGAGATAGCAAACAGTTATAAATGAAAAAATTAATATTATTTATTTTAATCTCTATTAATTCATTATATGCATGTTCAATTTGTACAGTCTATTCACCACGAACAGATGTACAGTTGAATATTAATGCAAATGAAAACTACATAAAAAGCGTAGATGTCAATTGGGCATTTCCTAAGGCATTTACAGATGAGTTAAAAAATCTATATGATATGAATATGGATGGAAACTTAGATGAAAAAGAAACTAAGTTTATTGAAGAATCTATCTTAACTTATATTGAGCCAAAAAATTATCTTACATTTATTTCATACGGTAATAAAATCTATGATACTTCAAGTAGATTTAAAGTTGAAGATATCAAAACTGCTTATAAAAATGGGATTTTAACTTTTAAATACAAAGTAATCCTAAATTTTAAAGTGGCTAAACAAAGAATACTACATATTAAAATAATAGATGATTTAGAATACTTTCTAATACATTTTTCAAACGATAAACACAAATTTAATATTCCATATAAATATGACATGGTTTCAGATATTAATTCAGTTACATATACAATAATAGATGAAAATGTGGGATATGTACAAGAAGAATTTAAAGAAGAGATACAACAAGAAGAAAATCTAATAGAAAGTCTTCAAAAAGAAGAGATAAAAGTTAGCACTCAAAAAGAATTAACTTTTCTTGAAAAGTACACAAAAGATATCAAAATGTACTTGATAAAAATAGAAGAAGAAAATAGTAAAATTGCATTAGCATTTCTTCTATTTGCTTCATTTATTTATGGAGTTATTCACGCTTTAGGTCCAGGTCATGGTAAAGCTTTAGCCTTTTCATATTTTACAGCTCAAAAAAGTAGTTATATTCAAGCCTTTGGAATATCTATGGCTACAGCATTTATTCATATTATAGGTGCATTTATTTTAGTTTTAGTATCTGTATTTATTTTACAAAGTATTTTAAATAATTTTATTGAAGATTCTATTTCATATCTAACTTCACTTTGTGCTGTTTTGATAATGCTATTATCTTGTATTATTTTATATAGAAAATTTAAAAACAGATCATGTGCCTGTAACACTTGCTGTAGTTCAAATCCCAACAACAATAGAAAAAAACAAGACTTACTTTTTGTATTAACAGCAGGATTAATACCATGTCCAGGTACTGTGCTACTTTTTGTATATGCTTTTATTTTAGAGACATATTTTTCAGTTATATTAGCTAGTATTGCTATTAGTTTAGGAATGGGAATAGTTATTTTTGCTTCATCATTTTTAGGATTGTCTGTAAATAAAATCTCAAATAAATCCCATCGTATAACAAATGCTTTAGAAATAATTGCTCCTGTTTTTATGTTTTTATTAGGAGTTTTATTGTTAATTGGGGTAAACTTCTAAAAAAACTTTAAAGGTCATAATAATTGTCTGAATTGATTCAAAGAAATACTTGCTATTCTTGCTATCGTCCAAGTACTTCGTGTATGTGTGAACATGTAAATAAAATTGATACAAATACTAAATTTGTAATTTTAATGCATCCTAAAGAATATAAAAAAACAAAAAATGGAACAGGGCACTTTACAAACTTATCTTTACCAAACTCAGAAATCTATATTGGTATAGATTTTACAAATCATAAAAGAATAAACGAAATAATAAATGATAAAAATAGTAATTCATTTTTACTATATCCAGGTGATGACAGTATCAAATTAAATACTCAAAAAATAGGTACTAGTGAAAAGACTAATGTGATTTTTATCTTAGATTCTACATGGCCATGTTCAAGAAAAATGCTAAGACTTAGTAAAAACCTTCAAAGTTTAAATAAAGTAAGTTTTGTACATGAAAAATCTTCAGCCTTTAAAATCAAACTTCAACCAAAAGAGTATTGTCTATCTACTATTGAATCTACTTTATGTGTTTTAGAACTTTTAAATAAACATAAAATAGAAAATATAGAAGAAAAAAAGTTTGAGTTATTTTTAGAACCATTTGAAAAAATGGTAGAGTATCAAATATCTTGTATAGATAATAATAGTGTAAGATATAAATAGCAGTAAAAAACTGCTATTTATTTTTTATATAACATCAAATCTATCTAAATTCATAACTTTAGTCCATGCAGACACAAAGTCTTTTACAAATTTTTCTTTTGCGTCTTCTTGTGCATAAACTTCAGCTACAGCTCTTAATTGAGAATTAGAACCAAATACTAAGTCAACTCTACTAGCTTGATATCTAATTTCCCCTGTTTTTCTATCTTTACTATCAAATAGAGTCTCTTCTTTTGAAGTTGGACTCCATGTAATATTCATATCTAATAGATTTTTAAAGAAATCATTATTTAGTGTTC
>JBDNBT010000050.1:0-32740 GCA_039767755.1 Sulfurovum sp. | reverse complement strand
TTCTCTATTTGAGTAGTTTTGAATAGTAGCTAACCCGCCACCCTTTTCTATCCATCTTTTAAGTGTTTTATTTTCATTATCAATATTTATATATGGATGAGACTCAACCATAAAGTATTCATGATTACCATATACGCAATCATAATTATTAGATTTTACAAATTCTATAATATCCCTTGAGTTTTTACCTCTATCGATTAAATCCCCAACAAAACATATCTTTGCATTTTTAGGCAATTTTTCAACAAGTGCTAAAAGGGTTTTATAACATCCATGTACATCACCTATAATATAAATATTATCCATCTACTTACCTATTTAAAACGTTTACTTAAATAATACCCAAAAACTCTAAATATTATTTATAAAATACAGCAAGCCAAACTGTAGGTTCGTCTAAACTTGTATATTTAACCCTATGTTTTATGTTAGCCTGAATATTCAAATAGTCACCTTCATTTAAAACATACTCTTTTATTTCATTGTTTTGTTTTATTTGTAAAATAGCCCTACCTTTTAAAACAACAACAAACTCATTTTCATTTTGATCGTACCAAAAATCTTGCTCACTTGTTTGGCCATTTGAAACTATTCTTTCAATTCTCACATCTTTTGTATTAATTATGTCATTAAATTGTTCTTTGTCTTTATTTACTTTTATATTTTCAAATATATTTTCTTTCATAATCAACCTTTTAAACCAAGTATTTTAATCTATACTTAATTACTTGTATTTATTTCTTAGATGTTTTTTTATTATTTTTAATTTATGATACTATTTTTCACATAAATTTTACAAGTATCTATTTATAGGGCTTTAAAGTGAAAAAATTTAATTACTTTTTATGAATTTTTATTCTATACCAAGTTAATTATTCTACAATTTTATTAAATTTGATTAAAACACTTGACAAGTAAATAAAAATACTATACAATTTTCCCATAAATTTAAAATACTAAAGATTAATAAAAGGAAAAAACATGCAAAAAGATACTATTGCAGTACACGGAGGATATAACAACAAAGAGGGATGGGGTTCAATGTCTGTTCCTATTGCTCAAACTACTGCTTATGCATTTAGAGATTCAGAACATGCAGCTAACTTATTTGCTTTAAAAGAATTAGGTCCAATCTACACAAGATTAACTAATCCTACAACTGATGTTTTAGAACAAAGATTTGCTCAACTTGAAGGTGGAGCTGCTTCTATTTGTGTAGCATCTGGTCAAAGTGCTATATTCTACGCTATTGCAAATGTTGCAGAAGCTGGAGATAACATCTTGATTTCTGACAAATTATACGGTGGAGCTGTTACATTATTAACTCATACTATTAAAAGATTTGGAATAACAGCTAAGGTATTTAAAAGTGCAGATGCTAGTAATTTAGAAGAACAAATTGATGAAAATACTAAAGCTATTTTCTTCGAATCATTATCAAACCCGCAAATCGCAATTGCTGATATTGAAAAAATTGTTGAAATAGCAAAAAGAAATGGTGTCTTAACTGTATGTGATAACACAGTTGCTAGTGCTGCTTTATTTAACCCTATTTCATGGGGAGTTGATGTTGTTGTACATTCAACTAGTAAATATACAAATGGTCAAGGTACTGCTATTGGTGGTATTATTGTTGAAAGGGATGGATTAGCTGAGTTTTTTAAAGAAAATTCTAAAAGATACTACAACTTCACAACTCCTGATGAGTCATACCATGGATTAGTATATACAGATGTACCATTACCAAACTTCTGTTTAAGAATTAGGTTAGCATTACTAAGAGATATAGGAGCAGCACAGTCTCCACATAACTCATGGTTACTTTTACAAACAATTGAAACTTTATCTTTAAGAATGGATAGACATTCAGCTTCATCAATTGAAGTTGCTAAATTCTTAGAATCACATCCAAAGGTTAAATCAGTAAATTACCCAGGTTTAGAATCAAGTCCATACTATGAAAAAGCTCAAAAATATTTCAAAGATGGTAAAGCATCTGGGCTAATTTCATTTGAAGCTGAATCATTTGAAGCAGCAAAAACAATCATGGATAGTCTAAAACTATTTAGTGTTGTTGTAAATATTGGTGATTCAAAATCACTTGTTACACATCCAGCTTCAACTACTCACTCTCAAATGAATGCAGAAGGATTAGAAGCAGCAGGAATTAATCCTACAACTGTAAGGTTAAGTATTGGACTTGAAGATCCAGCTGACTTAATTGAAGATTTAAAATCAGTGTTAGGATAGGAAAAAAATATGCCATTAATATCAACAAAAGGAGTATATGGATTAACAGCCATGTACGAACTTAGTAAACATGAAGATGATACACCTTTACAAATAAAAGAGATCTCAGCTAGTGCTGATATTCCTCAAAATTACTTAGAGCAACTTCTAAGTAAACTTAGACGTGCTGGTCTTGTGAAAAGTATCAGAGGTGCTAGAGGTGGATATATTTTAGCAGGTGCACCAAGTGAAATTAAGGTTGTTGATATTTTGACAGTTTTAGAAGATGATATTAAAGTAATTGATTCAAAAGCTAAGAATCCTGTTTTAAATATCTTCTTTGATGAAGCAAAGAAAAATACAAAAGAGTTGTTTGATATTACACTAGAGCAATTAGATGAATATCAAGATAAATATAATGAATTTTTACACTATAGCATTTAGTGAGTTTAAAAGGAAAATAATATGAAATACGCAGAAAATTTAACACAGTTAATTGGTAACACACCATTAGTAAAATTACAAAAATTTAGTGATGAAACAGGGGCTTTAGTTTTAGGAAAATGTGAATTTATGAATCCTACACATTCTGTAAAAGATAGAATTGGTACAAACATGATTCAAAAGGCAATTGAAGCTGGAAATATTAATGAAAATACTACAGTTATTGAACCTACAAGCGGAAACACAGGTATTGCTTTAGCATCTGTTTGTGCTGCTTTAGATATTAAATTAATTCTTACAATGCCATCATCTATGAGTATTGAAAGAAGAAGACTTTTAAAAGCATTAGGTGCTCAATTAGTATTAACAGAGCCTGAAAAAGGAATGAAAGGTGCTATTGCTAAAGCAATTGAATTATCTGAAAGTATTGAAGATACGTTTATTCCTCAACAATTCCAAAATGGTGCAAACCCTGATATTCATAGAAGAACAACTGCTAAAGAAATCTTAGAAGATACAGATGGAAAAATTGATATTCTTGTAGCTGGTATTGGTACAGGTGGTACTATTACAGGTGTTGGTGAAACTTTAAAAGCTAATAACCCAAATGTAAAAATTATTGCAGTTGAACCTGAGGCTAGCCCTATTTTAAGTGGTGGGAAACCAGGTCCTCATAAGATTCAAGGTATTGGTGCTGGTTTTGTACCTGATATTTTAAATGCAGAAGTATTTGATGAGGTTGTAAAAGTTTCAAATGAAAATGCAATTTTAGCTTCAAGAAATTTAGCTAAACAAGAAGGTTTACTAATTGGTATTTCAGCTGGTGCAAACTGTTTTGCAGCAAATGAAGTAGCTTCAAGACCTGAAAATAAAGGTAAAACAATAGTAACAATACTATGTGATACAGGAGAGAGATACCTAAGTTCTGGTTTATATGATGAAGAGTAGATAACACCTACACCTTCATCTTTTTTCAATAACACAAGGAAATATAAAAAAAGATGCATGAAAAAGCCTACAGATCTGTTGTAAAAACAGTCTCATGGCGAGCGCTTGGAACTTTAGACACAATTATAATCTCATATTTCATTACAGGAAATCTTCTTATGGCTGCTTCAATTGGATCAATTGAAGTGGTTACTAAGATGATTCTTTATTACTTCCATGAAAGAGCATGGAACAAAATCCCACTGGGAAGAGTAAAGAACACTGAAAATGATTACCAAATCTAGGAAAGTTGGAAATATATATGAGTAAATATGAGATTATAGACAAGTTAAATAATGAACTAAAAAATAGTGATACTAGGAACATCATTAAATACTTTTTAGATAATTATAAAAATAAAGTTGCACTAAGTTCAAGCCTTGCTGCTGAAGATCAAGTACTAACAGACATAATACTAAAAGAAGATAGAAAAGCTAAAGTTTTCACTTTAGATACGGGTAGATTACATTCACAAACCTATGAGGTTATGGATGCAACAAATCTAAAATATGGTGTAAAGATAGATGTATATTTTCCAAATAATGAGAATGTACAAAAACTTTATAAGGATCAAGGAATTAATGGTCACTATGAAAGTATCCAAAACAGAAAAAACTGCTGTTTTACTAGGAAAATAGAACCTTTAAGAAGAGCCTTAGAGGATGTTGAAGTTTGGATTACAGGATTAAGATCAGCTCAAAGTATCACTAGAAATGAGATGAAACTAGTTGAATATGATGAGACATTTGACGTGATTAAAGTTAATCCTTTGATTAATTATAGTGAAGATGAAATATGGGAATATATAAAGAAAAATTCAGTTCCATACAACAAACTTCATGACCAAGGATATCCAAGTATTGGATGTGAACCTTGTACACGAGCTGTTAAATCAGGTGAAGATATAAGAGCCGGACGATGGTGGTGGGAAAACCCTGAACATAAAGAGTGTGGGTTACACGCTAAATAGTTTTAATATTTTTTAATAACACAAGAAAAGATAAAAACATATAAATTAGATTAATGGAATGAGAAATGAATGAAATACAAATCAGCCAAGAACGGCTAACGCACCTAAAACAACTAGAAGCAGAATCAATGCACATTATGAGAGAAGTAGTAGCTGAGTTTTCAAACCCAGGTATGCTTTATAGTGTTGGTAAAGATAGCTCTGTTATGCTTCATCTTTTACAAAAAGCCTTTTATCCAGCACCACCTCCATTACCTTTAATGCACGTGGATACTAAATGGAAATTTAAAGAAATGATTGAATTTAGGGATAGACGAGCTAAAGAAGTTGGTATGGAATTAATTGTTTATTCAAATCCTAAGGGAATTGATATGGATATTTCACCTTTTACCCACGGTTCTTCACTTCACACAGATGTTATGAAAACCCAAGGGCTTAAAAATGCCCTTAATATCCAAAAGTTTGATGCTGTTTTTGGAGGTGCACGAAGAGATGAGGAAAAATCTCGTGCAAAAGAAAGAATCTATTCTTTTAGAGATAAAAACCATAGATGGGATCCAAAAAACCAAAGACCTGAGTTATGGAATATTTATAATGGTAAACACACTCAAGGTGAGTCTATTAGAGTATTTCCACTATCAAACTGGACAGAGCTTGATATTTGGCAATATATTTATTTAGAAAATATAGATATACCTGATTTATATTTCTCAAAGGAAAGGGAAGTAGTAGAATACATGGGTACAAAAATCATGGTAGATGATGAAAGAATGCCTGAAGAATTAAGAAAGACTGCAAAAAAAGAGAAAGTTAGATTTAGAACATTAGGTTGTTATCCTTTAACGGGTGCTGTTAATAGTGAAGCTTCTACTTTACCTGAGATAATACAAGAGATGCTTATATGTACAACTAGTGAAAGACAAGGAAGACTTATAGATAGTGATGGTGATGCATCAATGGAGAAAAAGAAACAAGAGGGATATTTTTAAGATGGCACATAAATCAGATTTAATTTCACAAAATATTGAAGCATATTTAAAAGAGCATGAGAATAAAGAGATTCTTAGATTTATCACTTGTGGTTCTGTTGATGATGGAAAAAGTACATTAATTGGAAGACTATTATACGATAGTAAAATGATCTTTGAAGACCAATTAGCTGCCATTGAAAAAGATAGTAAAAAAAGTGGTACAACTGGAGATAAAATAGATTTAGCACTTTTAGTTGATGGACTTGCAAGTGAAAGGGAACAAGGTATTACTATCGATGTTGCCTATAGATTTTTTAGTACAGATAAAAGAAAGTTTATAATTGCAGATACTCCAGGCCACGAACAATATACAAGAAATATGGCAACGGGTGCTAGTACAGCTGATGTTGCTATTATTTTAATTGATGCTAGAGCTGGAATTTTAACTCAAACAAAAAGACACTCTTATATAGCTTCACTTTTAGGTATTAAAAACTTAATAGTAGCTATTAATAAAATGGACTTAGTTGATTTCTCACAAGAAGTATTTGAGAAAATTAAAGCAGACTATAAAGAGATTATTGAGTTTTTACCACACAATAAAGATTTAAATATAGAGTTTATTCCAATTTCTGCCCTTGATGGTGATAATATATTAACAAACTCACCAAAAGCTCCTTGGTATAAAGATAAACCTTTAATGGAATTATTAGATACGGTTAATATACACAAAGAAGAGAATAATTCATTTAGATTACCTGTTCAGTATGTAATAAGACCCCATTTAAACTTTAGAGGTTTTTCAGGGACTATTTCAAGTGGTAGTATTAGTGTTGGGGATGAAATAACAGTATTACCATCAAGGAAAACATCAAAGGTTAAATCAATTGTATCAAATGATATAAAAGATTTAAGACCTGTATTAGAAAACCAAACAGTAGAGACTATTAATACAGCCTTTGCACCAATGGCAACAACAATTACACTTGAAGATGAAATAGATATTAGTAGAGGGGATATGATTGTAAAATCAACTGATATTCCTAAAGTATCAAATCACTTAAATGCAATGATAGTTTGGATGGATGAGCAACCACTAGTTTTAAATGAAAACTATGTGATTAAAAGGTCTACTTCTGTGTTAAATGGTGCCATAAATTCAATTGAGTTTAAAAAGAACATCAATACATTCCAAGAGATAAATTGTGATATGTTAGAATTGAATGACATAGGAAAATGTACTATTTCTTTAGATAGGGAAATTGCTGTTGATGCATATCACAAGAACAGATATACAGGTAGTTTCATAATAATTGATAAGTACACAAACTCAACTGTAGGTGCAGGGATGATTATCTCTTCTGTTGAAGGATTTGCACACCTTGAAGTTGAGAAAAAAGTTTACTCTAAAGCTGAAGTTGAGTTAAATCAATACATTAGAAACAACTTCCCTGAGTGGAATTGTAAGAAGATTTAGTAAAAAGAGATCTAACAAAGGAATTTCATGAAAAATAGTTTAACTGAAATTGAGAAGATTAAAAAGAAAAAAGATGGTTTAGATGTATTAAGTAATTTATACATCTATGCTGTTTTTGGTGAAAAGGTATCAGATGGTGACCTTGAAAGACTAAAATGGTATGGAGTATCTCAAGATAAAACTTGTGAAGAAAAAGATCTTTTTAGACTTAGAATACCACTTGAAAATGGTGAATTAAATATAGAACAACTAAAAATTTTATCAGAAATTTCTAAGAACTATGCAAACAACACTTTAAGCATAGCAAAAAATCAAAGTATAAGATTTCATCATATAAGTATTTGTTCTTTACCAAATATTTTTAATCTTTTAAAATCAGTTAATTTAACTACAATATTTGCAGCAGGACACACAGTAAGAAATGTAATTACTTGTCCTGTTAGTGATATAGAAAATGAAAAAATAGCTGATGTTACTTTGTTGGTATCTAAACTACACGACTCATTTAAAGGAAATAAAAAGTTTTCTAATATGCCTAATAAACTTCAATTTGCAGTTAGTGGATGTAATGAAAGCTGTTGTTCTCAAAAACCTACTGATGTTAATTTTAATGCTGTTGAATCTACAAAAAATAGAGTTCTATTTTCATTAAATATAATAGGTCAGCACATAGGATATATAACCTCATCACAAGTTTTAGCTGTGGCTAGAGTAATTGCTAGAGTATATAGAGATTATGGAAACAGAGAAGACTTAGAAAAAAGTAGTTTTCAATATATGGTAGAAGAGATGGGTGTCACTAAATTTAAAGACTTAATAAATGGCATGAGTAATTACATAATAAGAGATTTTGAGGAAATACCAAAAAAATCAAAAGCTTTAATTGATCACTTTGGAATAAATAAAAGCAATGAGAAAAATATTAGTTATATAGGATGTAAAACATCAAACTATGAAGTTGGTAGTGAAGGAATTTGTGTACTTACAGAACTTTTAGAAAAATATCACGCAAGTAAAATAAAAATTTCACCATTGGGTAACTTAGTTGTTTTAGATGTACCATCACAAAATGCTCAAGAATTAGCTGATAGTTTAGTAAAATCAAATTTTAATCCTTTTATATAATTATGAATAATATATTTAGACCATTTTTAAATAATAGTAGTGATAAATTAAATCTTATTAGATACAACACAGTGGGAAAAAACAAATTCACTTATTTTGATTATACAGCCTCAGGCTTAGGTTTTAGACAAATAGAAAACAGAATACACGATGTGCTTGAAACCTATGCAAATACTCACTCAAAAGAATCAAGTAATGCAAAAGCTACAACAAACTATTTTAATACAGCAAGAACTAATCTTTATAAAAACCTTGAACTAGATGATTCATTTACAATAATACCTACAGGATGTGGTGCAACAAGTGCCATTAAACATTTTCAAGAATTAATGGGATTATATATTCCACCTGCAAGTAAAAAAAGACTAAATATAATTGTAAAAAAATCAAGATTACCTTTAATAATAGTAGGTCCCTATGAGCATCACTCAAATGAAGTTAGCTACAGAGAAGCCTTATGTGAAGTAAAAAGGGTTAAACTTACTAAAGATGGTTTAATTGATTTAGATGATTTAAAAAAGATTTTAAAGAAAGTACATAAAAAAGATCCAACAAGGGAAATAATAGGTTCATTTTGTATAGCTTCAAATGTTTCAGGAATTATTACTCCATATAAAAAAATCTCTAAGATACTTAGAAAATATAATGCCATAGTGTGTTTTGATGCAGCTTCAAGTTCTGCATATATGAACGTGGACAGCAAATTATTTGATGTAATGGTTACTTCTCCCCATAAGCTTTTAGGTGGAGTTGGAAGTAGTGGATTACTAGTAATCAAAAAAGATTTAATTAATACTAAGTTATCCCCAACTTTTGCAGGTGGTGGAACAGTTGAATATGTAAATAAAAACACACAAATATATCAAGAAAACATAGATGAAAGGGAACTAGCAGGAACTCCTGGTATCTTACAGTTTATTAAAACTTCATTGGCATATCAGCTTAGAAATGAAATAGGATTTGATTTTATAAAGCAAAGAAAAGATGAGTTATTAGAATACTTTTTAAATGAATTAAATCAAATTCCAAATGTAATAATATATGGAAATAAGAATGAAAAAAACATAGGTATTGTTTCATTTAATATAAAAGATAAAGACCCATATGAACTTTGTGAAAAAATTTCAAATACCCACAATATTCAAACAAGAGCAGGCTGTTCTTGTGCAGGACCTTATGGTCATGATTTATTAAAAATTAAAAAATATGATAAAGATGATAAACCAGGATGGCTAAGAGTTTCAATTCACTTTAGTCATACAAAAGAAGATATTGATAATTTAATATTGAGTTTAAAAGATATAAAGTAGAGATTTTATTTGTATATCTCTACTTTTTATTTATTTTAGTTTATAGGATGATTTAAAGAAATTTTACCTTCTAAAAATCTAGCTGTTACAGTATCCATAGTTTGAATATGAGTAATAAGCCATCTAACTAGTCCATTTTGAACAAAGTTTTTAACACCAGCTGCACTTTTAGTTTTTCTTAAATCTTCATGTATATTTTTCATTGCATTTAAAACATTGTCATGTTCTTGTTTATGTACAGCATATGCAGGAAACTTTTTTTCTTGCATCATTTCTTCTTCTCCACCAAAATGTTTAATAGTATGATCAAACCACTTTGTATATTGTTCATCTAGTTTCTCAAACAACTCATCACTAGGATTTTGTTCAAACTCTTCTATTAAATCATTTAATGCATTTATTAAATCAATATCATCAAAATGAGTTTCATTCATACTTTGCTTATCAACTAATGGTAAATCTTCTTTATTTATTAACATAATATATTCCCTTTATTTCACATATAAAAAAAGGAAGGATAATTAAACCCTTCCTTTTTATTATAGATTAATTTGTATTAATTCTAAAGATTAATCTTGGAACTTAGCTTTTTTAGCAGTTCTTTTTCTAATGTTTGGATCAAGATCTCTTTTTCTTACTCTAATAGATTGAGGAGTTACTTCAACTAACTCATCATCTTCAATCCACTCTAAAGCATTTTCTAAAGACATAATTTTTGGAGGAACAATTTTAATAGCTTCATCAGCACCTGATGATCTAACGTTTGATTGTTGCTTAGCTTTAACAGGGTTTACATCTAAGTCATTTGATTTAGCATGTTGTCCAATTACCATTCCGTTATATACTTTATCTTGTGCTTTAATGTACATGATACCTCTATCTTGTAAGTTGAAGATAGAATAACCAACAGCTTCACCATTTTCCATAGAAACTAGTGCACCGTGTTTTCTTGATTCAACTGTACCTGAATGTGGTCTAAATTCTAAGAATGAGTGGTTCATAACACCCTCACCTTTAGTTTCAGTTAAGAACTCAGTTCTAATACCAATTAAACCTCTAGCTGGAATTTCAAACTCTAATCTTGTATAACCAGCACCCATTGGTACCATGTTAGTCATGTTAGCTTTTCTTTTTCCTAATTTTTCAATAATAGCACCTGAAAACTCATCTGGAGTATCAATTACTAAGTGCTCAAATGGCTCCATAGTTACACCATTTTCTTCTTTAGTAATTACTTCTGGTCTACCAATAGAGAATTCAAATCCTTCTCTTCTCATGTTTTCAGCTAAGATACAAATTTGAAGTTCACCCCTACCGTTAACTTTAAATTTACCTTCACCAATTTGCTCATAATTCATAGCAATGTTAGTGTTCATTTCAGCTGATAATCTCTCATCAATTTTATTTGAAGTAACAAATTTACCTTCAGTACCTGCTAATGGAGAATCATTTACTGCAAATGTTACAGATAATGTAGGCTCTTCAATATGCATTGGGTCTAATGGCATTGGGTTTGCAGGATCACATAAAGAATCTCCAACATCAATAGTTTCAAAACCAGCAACAGCAACAATATCACCAGTACCAGCAGTTTTGATATCAAATCTATCAACACCTTTAAATCCAATAAGTTTAGTAACTCTACCTTTGATTTTTTCACCATCTGCTTTAACTAAAACTACTGTTTCTCCCATAGAAATAGTACCGTTAAAGATTCTAGCAATACCAATTTTACCAATGAAGTTATCATAGTCAAGTGTAAATACTTGTAATTGTAAACCATTCTCATCAGTACCTTTTGGTTTTGGAACTTCTTTTAAAATAGTTTGGAATAATGGAATTAAATTTTCTTTTGGATCTTCTAAAGCAGTCATTGCATAACCATCTCTAGCTGCTGCATAAATTACAGGGAATTCTAATTGCTCTTCAGTAGCACCCATTTGGTCAAATAGGTCGAATACTTCATCAACAACTCTATCTGGATCTCCACCGGGCTTATCAATTTTGTTAATAACAACAATTGGTCTGTGACCTAATTGTAAAGCTTTCTTAACAACGAACTTAGTTTGAGGCATAGTTCCTTCTTGAGCATCAACAAGTAATAAAACAGAATCAACCATTTTTAAAACCCTCTCAACTTCACCACCAAAATCGGCGTGACCCGGAGTGTCAATAATGTTAATTCTCACACCTTCATAATCAATAGCCGTATTCTTAGAAAGAATAGTAATTCCTCTTTCTTTTTCAATATCATTACTATCCATAACTCTTTCATCAACCTCTTGGTGTGACGAAAATGTACCTGATTGTTTTAACAGCTCATCTACTAATGTAGTTTTACCGTGGTCAACGTGTGCGATTACGGCAATATTTCTAATGTCTCTCATATATTCTCTTTACTTAAAATTTTCGCGATTATACTAAAATCTAGCTTAAAGATATGTCTATTTATCAACTTTTGTTATGACAATAAGTCCAAATATTGTAATTATTACCCCAATAATTGCATAAACTCTGGGTATTGCAAGATTTAAAAAGATAATTTCACCAATCAAAGTAAATATCACTTCACCCGATTGACATGCATCTACCATCATTATTTTTTTTGAAGTATTTGCTTTACTTCTTGCATATAAAAATAAGCTCCCACCAACAACTCCTGATAAAAATGAAATCATTATTACATTTGATATTTGACCTGAGTTTGGTAGAAAATCAATTCCTAATACAAAAAATAAAACTATCCACAGAGGAAAACTTCCTAAAGTTAGTAAGAAAACCTTTGAAAAAGCATTATTTAGAACTTCTATCTTATCACTTTTTGTTTCTTCTCTTTTTTTCTTTTTTTCCCATACCATTTGATTACCAATAGGATAAGCAAAAGCTGCTATTAAAACTGCAACAAAACCTATTATAAGTGTTTTAAACTCATCTATATTAAAAGCACTAAAATTAACTAAACATATACCAATAAAAATCAATACAGTAAAAAACCAAATTTTCTTTGAAAGTTTTTGTCCATAAAAAGCAAGTACAAATAAACTAGCGATTATTGTAAGTTGCCATGTGGTAGCCACCATCCAAGCAGGTGAAAAATCTGAAGCAAAACAAATCATAGAATAAAACACACCAAAACCTAATGTACCAGCTATATTCCAAAAAATAAAATTATTTTTATAATCTAGTAAAATCTTTTTTAAAAAATCACTACCTTTAAATAAAATAATAACAATTGACATTAATACCAAAGTAAAGAAAAATCTCAAAGCTCCAGACCAATACCAATGACCACCATCAATAGAAATTGATCTATTAATCAAAAAAGTTGCACTAAAAAACATTGCAGCTAATAAAGATATCAATAATATATAAAGAGTATTAGTTTCATATTTATTTATAAATTGTTTTAATTTTTCCAAAAAATTACCTTATTTAATTACATTACAGAAATTTATGTATAATATCCAAAACAATTTATTTTCTATTTTAAATCAAGGATAAAAATTTGACACCATTAGAAATCGCAGATATCATCGGTATTATATGTTTTGCAGCCAGTGGGTTTTTGATTGCTGTTCATTATAAACTTGATATTTTAGGAATTTTTATTGCTTCATTTTTGACTGCTTTAGGTGGTGGAATGATTAGGGATATATTAGCAAATAAAACACCATTTATTTTTACTAATACTTTACCTGTGATATTAGTAGTTAGTACTGTGCTTTTATCTTTATTATTTAAATTGCACAAAATAGATGACTTTGAAAGTAAAACAGCTTTTATAGTTTCAGATGCAATTGGATTAGTATCTTTTGCTATTACAGGTTCAATTATTGCTATAGAAAATGAATTTAACTTCTTAGGTGTACTTATACTTGCCTTTTTAACAGCAGTTGGTGGTGGTACAATTAGAGATATACTTATAAATAAAGTACCAGCTATTTTAGTATCTGAATTTTATGCAACGGTAGCTTTAATAGTTGGATTGATTGTATTTTTACTAGATTTATTTGAATTAACTTCATTACTAAGTTTAACTGTAGTGTTTGTATTTGGTGTAGCTTTAAGATTATTAGCATATTATAAAAACTGGCATCTACCAACCCTATCAAAATAATCATTATCTATAGAAATTAATATTTCATTTACTTTGCATTGATACAATCATTTAATTTTATTTAGGAGAATTTATGAAAAAATTATTATTAATTTTATCTTTAGCTGTATATTCAATAGCAGCTCAATTAAACACAGGGGAAAAAATCCCAACATTTTCAATTAACGATCAATTTGAAAAAGCACAAGTAATTCCTTCAACAACTAAAACAATTATAGTTGCTGGAAGTAAAGATGCTAGTGATGTTATTAAAGAGTATTTATTAGGATTAGAAGGTGATTCTTTAACTAAAAACAATGCTGTTTATATTGCTGATATTTCAGGTATGCCATCACTTATTACTAAGTTTTTTGCTTTACCAAAAATGAAAAAATATCCATTTAAAATTTTCTTATTAGATGAAACTAATAATGACAAATTTTTAATGCAAGAAAATAAAATAACTATTTATGAAGTTGAAGACCAACTAATTAAAGATGTTAAATACATAGCTACTAAAGAAGAGTTAGCTACATATATTAAGTAAGACTACAAAACTAATGGCTTTTAGCCATTAGTTTTTAGCTATTTCTCAACAGCTTTTCAAATGCCTCAACAATAGCAAGAGATTCTAAACTTTTAATTCTACTCTCCAAAGTTTCCACAGTTTCATTTTCATTTATATTTAAACTTCTAGTTAAAATAATTTCCCCATCATCATATACTTCATTTACAAAATGAATAGTAACCCCTGATTGTTTCTCTTTGTTGTTTATAATAGCTTCATGAACAAATCTACCATACATTCCTTTTCCACCATATTTAGATGGCAAAATAGCAGGATGGGTGTTTATAACCCTATTTTTAAAGTGATCTAATATACCACTTGTAATCATCTTCATATAACCAGAACAAAAGATATAATCACACTCATGTTCTATAAAAAGTTTTGCTATTTTTTCATCAAGATTTTCATGGGGATATTTCTTTGCATTTACAATAAATGATGGCACATTTTCATCATTTGCTTTTTTTATTATTCCAGCCTTTGAATTGTTTGTAATTATACATACAACCTTTGCGTCTAATACTTTATCATTACAGGCTTTGTTTATTGTTTCAAAACCACTTCCATTATGTGATGCTAAAATACCAATTTTTTTCATTATTATGTTTACCTTATTCTTTGAGCATGAGTTATTGCAATTGCGATTGCATCTGTAATATCAAGTGGTTTAATCTCTTGTTTGATTCCTAACAATCTTTTAACCATAAAAGCAACTTGAGTTTTATCAGCCTTACCGTTTCCTGTTACAGCTTGTTTTACTTGTAAAGGAGTGTATTCACTAAAGTTTCCTGATACTTGAAGGACTTTTAAACTAATAGCACCTCTAAATTGAGCTAATTTAATTACTGTTTTTGGATTAAAAGCATAAAATATATCTTCAATGGAAACTTCATCAATAACATGATTTTTGAAAATTAAGTCAATTCCTTCAGTCATCTCAACAATTTGCTCTTGCAAAATTTTTGTTTTTATTTTTATTAATCCAGCTTCTATAAGTTTTAACTTTGTACCGTTTTTTTCTATTATTGCGTACCCACAATTTCTTGTTCCTGGATCAATTCCCAAAATTTTCATCAACTATTCACTTTACTAGTATTATTTTTATTCACATGTAAGAATAACTAAAAAATGATGTTTTTTAAATAAATATTCACTTAATAATCAAAACTATTCACAGTTTATTCACATAATTAAACAGTTAATTTAATAATATTTAGCTATAATATCTATAATTTAGAAAAAAGAGTTAGATTTAATAATGACTAGTAAAGATTTTTTGTCTGTAATTGAAAAAGTAGCATCACCACAAGATTATCAAAGATACCTAAAGCAATTGGTATATAAAAAAATATCAAGTGATGATAACATTGCAATATTTGAAGCACCAAATAAATATATAGCTTCATGGGTTAAATCAAAATACACAAAGCTTATTCAAGAATGCTTTGAAAAGTTTGATGGTACACAGCCAAATATTGAAATTAAAATTTCTGGTGAAAAAAAGACAAAAAAAGAGATTATTAAAGAACAAGTTCAAAATCACACTTCAGAAAGTACAATCCTAAATCCTTCATATACATTTGAATCATTTGTTGTTGGTCCTTCTAACCAAATGTCTTTTAATGCAGCTATGGCAGTATCCAAAAAACCGGGTATTCAATACAACCCATTATTTATTTATGGTGGTACAGGATTAGGTAAAACTCACCTTTTACAAGCAATTGGTAATGAAGCTGTACAACACGAAAAAACAGTAATTTATGTAACAATCGAACAATTTATGAACGATTTTACCTTTTCAATTAAGAACAAAAACATGGAACACTTTAGAAGTAAATACAGAGAATGTGACTTGCTTTTAATTGATGATGTACAATTTTTAAGTGGAAAAGAACAAACACAAGAAGAATTCTTCCACACATTCAATGAATTACACAATGCAAAAAAACAAATTGTTATGACTAGTGATAGGCTACCATCTCAAATAGCAAGTTTAGTAGATAGGCTTAAAACAAGGTTTGAATGGGGTTTAACAGCTGATATTCAAATTCCTGGACTTGAAACAAAAATAGCAATTATTGAAAAAAAATCAGAATTAAACGGAATTGAACTAAGTAGGGATATAATTAATTACATAGCCTCTAACTTAGATAGTTCTATTAGAGAATTAGAGGGTGTATTAATTAGAATTAATGCAAGTGCTTCTTTACTAAATCAAGAAATAAACCTTGAAATGGTCCAAAACCTGCTAAAAGAACAAATAAAAGAAACAAAAGAGAACATAAAATTACCTGATGTAATTAATATAGTTGCAAATCAATTAAATATTAAGCCAAGTGATATTAAATCAAAAAGAAGAACAGCCACTGTAGCTAATGCTAGAAGAGTTGTTATTTACTTAGCAAGGGAATTAACACATAACTCAATGCCTGATATCGCAAAGTTTTTAGGTATGAAAGATCATAGTTCAATTTCCCACAATATCAAAAAAGCAAATGAACTTATGGAAAGCGATGAAAACTTTAAAATTATCATCGAAAATTTAAAGAATAAAATCATAAATAAGGACTATTAGTAAAAAAGTTTTAACATAAGATGTGAAAAGGTGTGAATATTTGTATAAGAATAATCACTAGCCTTAGCAATGATTATACAATGCTTTCAATAGTATTTTCATCTTTTCACATCAACTACTACTTTTACTAAATTTATTAATATAATAGGAGACAAAATGAGGTTTGTAATTACAAAAAATATAATTGAAAATATTGTAGCATCAATGCAACCTTTTTTAGAGAAAAAAGATGCCAGTTCTATAACTTCTCATATATACTTAGAAGTATCTAATTCGCAATTAACTCTAAAAGCAACAGATTATGAAATTGGTTTAGAATCTAACATAGATTCAATATCAGATTTTACTGAAGGAAAAGCTACAGTAAATGGTTCAAATTTACTTGGAATAATAAAAAGATTAAAAGCAGAAGAAATTACTTTTGAAGTAGAATCTAATAATCTAATTATTAAACAAAAAAGATCAACATTTAAATTACCAATGTATAATGCAGATGAATATCCAAAATTAAATGATACTGATAATTTAAATGAATTAAAAATTTCTTCTATGAACTTTACAAATTCTATTAAAAAAATTACTCCAGGAATAGATAACAATAATCCTAAATATGAATTAAATGGTGCATTAATAGATATTAAATCTTCAAAGGTAAACTTTGTAGCAACAGATACAAGAAGATTAGCTATTTCTTATTTAGAAAATATGGCAAATGAAGAAAACCAGTTTATTATTCCAAAAAAAGCAATAATAGAAATACAAAAACTATTTTTAGATGATGCAAAAATTTCTTACGATGATACAAACTTCGTAGTTTCAAATGATAATATGAAATTTTTTACAAAATTAATTAATGGTAAGTTTCCAGATTATGAAAGAATTGTTCCTAAAAATTTAAAATATGAATTAACATTACCTAAATCAATGTTAGTTGAATCTATTAAATTAGTAACTTCATTATTCTCTAATATTAAAATTACTTTTTCTCCTAATAGTATTTTATTTGAATCATTAGATGAAGATACAGAATCTAAAACTCAAATTGATGTTGATTTAAATATTACAGAAGAGTTTTATTTAGCAGTAAATGCTAAATACTTATTAGATTTTTTAAGTATGACAAATAATCAATCTGTAAAAGTTGGTTTTAACGAATCTAATTTACCATTTTATTTAGAAGATGAAAAGTTTTATACAATTGTAATGCCAATTGTTTTAGAAAAATAGAGATAACAAAGGAAATATATGAGCGAATATGGTGCTAGTAATATTAAAGTTTTAAAGGGTCTTGAAGCTGTAAGAAAAAGACCTGGTATGTATATTGGTGATACTAATACTAATGGTCTTCATCATATGGTTTATGAAGTTGTTGATAACTCTATTGATGAAGCTATGGCTGGTTATTGTAAAAATATTAAAATTACAATGACAAAAGACAATTGGATTAAAGTTGAAGATGATGGTAGAGGTATTCCTGTATCAATTCACCCAACAGAAAATATCTCAGCTGCTACTGTTGTTTTAACAGTATTACACGCCGGTGGTAAATTTGATAAAGATACTTATAAAGTATCAGGTGGATTACACGGTGTTGGTGTATCTGTTGTAAATGCCTTATCTAAAGAATTAAAAATGACAATTCATAGAGAAGGAAAAATCCATTATCAAGAATTTTCAAAAGGTATTCCAAAATTTCCTTTAGAAATAATAGGTGATGCTCCAAGAAAAACTGGTACAACAATAGAATTTTTAGCTGATGATTCTATTTTTGAAGTTAGTGAATATATGTTTGATACACTAGCAAAAAGATTTAGAGAAGTTGCATATTTAAATAATTTTATTTCTATTACTTTAGAAAATGAAAAAACAAAAACAAAAGAGGTGTACCATTTTGAAGGTGGAATCAAACAATTTGTTGAAGATTTAAATAAAGAAACTCCTGTTTCAGATGCAGTAGCATTTTCAGATAAAGTAGAAGATGTAGAAGTTGATATTGCTTTAATGTATAACTCAACATATACAGAAAAAACTATTTCTTTTGTAAATAATATTAGAACAATAGATGGTGGTACTCATGAAGCTGGTTTTAAAGCAGGTCTTACAAGAGCTATTACTAAATACTTGAATGCAAATGCAAATGCTAGAGAAAAAGATGTAAAAATTACAGGTGATGATGTAAGGGAAGGTTTAATTGCTATTGTCTCAGTTAAAGTTCCAGAACCACAGTTTGAAGGTCAAACTAAAGGTAAATTAGGTTCATCATATGTTAAACCTATTGCTCAAAAATTAACAGGTGAACAACTAGATAAGTATTTTGAAGAAAACCCTGCTCAAGCTAAAGCTATTATGGATAAAGCTTTAATGGCTGCAAGGGGTAGAGAAGCTGCTAAAAAAGCTAGAGATTTAACTAGAAAAAAAGATTCTATGACAGTTGGAACACTTCCTGGTAAACTAGCTGAATGTCAATCAAAAGATCCTGCTATTAGAGAATTATATCTAGTGGAAGGGGATTCTGCTGGTGGATCTGCTAAACAAGGTAGAGATAGAGTATTCCAAGCAATTTTACCACTTAAAGGTAAGATTTTAAATGTAGAAAAATCAAGACTTGATAAAGTTTTAAAATCAGATGAAATTAGAAACATGATTACAGCTATGGGTTGTGGTATTGGAGAAGATTTTGATGAAGAAAAAATTAGATATCACAAAGTAATTATTATGACAGATGCGGATGTTGATGGTTCGCACATTCAAACATTACTTTTAACTTTCTTCTTTAGATTTTTAAGACCAGTTATTGAAAAAGGATATTTATATATCGCTCAACCACCTTTATACAGATATAAAAAAGGTAAAAATGAAACTTACTTAAAAGATGATATGTCTTTATCATCATTCCTAATTCAAAATGGTTTAGAATCATTTGAATTTGAAGGTTTAGGTTACAATGACTTACTTGATTTATTTACTTTAGTAGCTAGATATAGAAGCATGTTAAGGGACTTAGAAAAAAGATATTCTTTAATTGAAGTTGTTAGACATTTAGTTGAAAACTCAGAATTAGTATCTTTAGATTATGAAGCATTATATGTTGAAGTAGAAAAATTTGTTACAGATAAGGGATATAATATCTTATCTAAAACAGTTACATCTGAAAAAATTCAAGTATTCGTTCAAACAAATGAAGGCTTAGAAGAATTAATTATTGATGATGAACTATTTGCATCACCATATTTCAGTGAAGCTACTTACATTCATAAAAAATTAGTAGAAAGAGATATTGCAATTTTTGATAAAGATATCTTAGAAGTACTAGATGATGTTGAAAGCTTAGCTAAAAAAGGTGCATACATTCAAAGATATAAAGGTTTAGGTGAAATGAATCCTGAGCAATTATGGGAAACTACTATGATTCCTGAAGATAGAAGATTATTAAGAGTAAAAATTGAAGACGCAGAAGTTGCATCTGATACATTTACTTTATTTATGGGTGATGAAGTTGAACCTAGAAGAAATTATATTGAAGAGCACGCTAAGGATGTTGAACACTTAGACGTGTAACATCATTTAAATTTAAAAAGAAGAAAAAATTAATTTTCTTCTTTTTTAAACTTGTCAGTTATGGCAAAAATTTTACCTCTTTTTCTTTGGATATTATTTACAATATGATATCCGTGATTTAAAGCAATTGCAATTGATCCACCTGAAACCATAGCAATGTCACCAGCTACATATACATCACTGTTAGACGTTTCATGATGATTATCAAAGATTGGCTTACCTTTATCATCAACTTCAACACCACAGCTCTTTAAGAAGTCTACAGGAGTAGTTCCACCAATAGCATAGATTACTCTATCGTAAAAAACAGAATATCCATCATTAAATTGAACTTTTACTTTTCCATCTTCGTTTTCTAAACCTTCGATATCACAGTTCATTCTAAGTCTTAATTTTTCTTCACCATTATATTTGTAAAGTAGTTCTTCATTTATTTCATTTAGTCTTGAAAATTCAGGTTTTCTATAAACTAAAGTTACGTTATTGTTTTGATCAGCTAAATCATATGCATATTCAGCAGCAGAATTTCCACCACCAACTACTAATATTTTTTCATTAGATGAACATTTATCAAGATTGAAATTAACTTGAGCTTTGATTGAAATAGGAATTTTGTAATTAGATGGTTTATTAGGTTTACCCATTTTACCAATTGAAATTACAACATTTTTAGTTTCATACATACCTTGTGCTGTATGAATTTCCATAATTCCATCATCTCTTTTAACAAGTTTTTCAACTTCTGTATTAAATAATGAATCAATTTTCTCACTATCAAGTAATTCGTTAAAGTAATCTAATGTAGTCTCTTTAGTACCATCATAAAACTCAACATTACCTTGTAGTTCTGTTACTTGGCCCTTATAGTCTTTATCAACTCTTTTATTGTCTTTATAAAACTTTCTAATAGTATTTGAGTGATTATCTGTTTTTTCTATAAGTAAAATTTCACCAATATTATGTGCTGAAGCCTCTATAGCAGTACCAATACCACCAGGTCCACCACCAATAATAATAATGTCGTATGTTTTATTAGTCATTGTTCTCTCTTATAATTGAAATATAGTTTTGCATTATACTAAAAAAGGGTTTTTATTTCCATTAGTAATAAATATAAGTTACAATTAGGTAAAATCGAAAAAAATTATTTTAAAGGTTTTATAAATATGGAAATATTATACGGTGAACAAGAAATATTAGATTTTGATATTAACAATGATGAAAACTATTGGCCAAATAACCACGAAAAAGAATATGTTATTAAAATAGAGTTACCTGAATTTATGGCAAAATGTCCAAGAAGTGGGTATCCTGACTTTGCAACAATCTATTTACAATATACTCCTAATAAAAGAGTTATTGAATTAAAAGCATTAAAAATTTATATCAATACTTTTATGTATAGATCAGTTTCTCATGAAAATACAGCAAATGAAATATTTGATACTTTATACAACAAACTTGAGCCAAAGTGGATGAAAGTTGTTGCTGATTTTAAACCAAGAGGAAATGTTCATACAGTTATTGAAATTGATAGCTCGAAAATGTAAGGAAGAGTATTGAATAAATTAGTAAGCACCACTCAAGCAGCAAAGATATTAGGTTTATCTTTGCAAGGTGTTCACTATAGAATTAAAAATAATAAATTAAATTCAATACAAAAAGATGGAAAGACTTTTGTTTATGTTGATGAGAGTCTTGAGTCTAAAGAAGAAAAAACTAATCAAAATTTTATAAATAATAAAATTGTTGAAAACAATAACCTACTATTAAAAGAAAAAGACAAACAAATAAAACTTCTGAAAAAATCTATAAAATGGATGGATAAACAGTATAAATCAGAAATCCACAGATTAGAAATGAATCAAAATAAAATAATTGAAGTATTTAATTCAGAAATTAAACTTTTACAAAGTGCTTTTAATGAAATGCGTTCTATTTATCAAATTGAAAATAATAAAACAGTAACAAAAGAACAAGAGCTAATTACAGTAAAAGATTTTTTTATTTTAATGAAGAAATATGGAAAAACTAACAATCAAATAAAAGCAATTATTATAAAAGCTATAAAATCTAAAGATAGTAGATTTATTTATAATAAGGATGAAAAAACAATTTTGATTTTGAAAAATAAATTTGAAGACTTGAATTGAATAAGAAAGAATACTTAAAAGTACTCTTCTCCAGATACCCAAACACAACATAAAACAAGGTGCCTTGCTATGTTCCCATCCTGGGGCGTTGTCTTGAAACGTGCTTGTAAGGGTCTAAAGAAGAGCATTCAAAATACTGTTTGTATTCTCAATGCTCTTCTGTAAACAAGAGTGAAATTTTACACTAAAGAATCTTAAAAATGAATTACATAACTTTATTTTTTGTTAGTTTTATATCTGCAACCCTTTTTCCTATGGGAAGTGAGGCCCTTTTACTTTATAACCTCAATGAAAACTATAACGTATATTTTTTAGTAATATTTGCAACTTTTGGAAATGTTTTAGGTTCTTGTGTAAATTACTACATGGGTTTAAAAGGTGAAGAATATTTAGAAAAAAAATCCATATTAAAAAAAGATAAGATTAATAAATACAAGCTTTTTTATGAAAAATATGGTTCATATAGTCTTTTTTTATCATGGGCACCAATAATTGGAGACCCACTAACTTTTATAGCTGGAATTTTAAAATATGACTTTAAAAAATTTTTGTTTTTTGTTTTTATTGCTAAGTTTTTAAGATATGTATTTATAGCAGCAATTTTTAGCATTAATTTTAGCTACGGATTTGAATAAAACTCTTTTAATATTTCATCATTCTTTGATTTAATTTTATAAGTTACGTTTTTATATGCAAATTCTAAATAATTTGCATGAAGCCATAATCTATTTGATTTTGTATATTTTATTCTATCTTCTGTGCTCAATGTTTTATTTAAATAACTATCTGTAATTTCATCTTCAATTCCATAAACTGGATCCCCTAAAATTGTATGTCCAATACTATGTAAATGAATTCTGATTTGATGTTGCCTTCCTGTTAATGGAATAGCTTCAACTAATGTTTGATCTTTCTCTTTGTTATAGACGATAGGTTTAATAGTAGTTAGTGATTCTTTGCCACTATCTTTTATGGCCATTCTAACTCCAATGTTTCCATTTTCTTTGTCTATTTTACTATCTATTTTTAGGTTTTCTTTTATACAACCTTGCACAATAGTTAAATATGATTTATGATATTTTTTTTGTAAAAACATATCTTTTAAAGCAATTTCAGCATCTTTAATTTTGCTAACAATTACAAGTCCTGAGGTTTCAGCATCGATTCTATGGCATGCGTTTGCACTATTTCCAAAATGATATCTTATTTCATCAAGTAAAGAATATGGTGTTTTTTTACTTATTGGATGAATCATTAAACTTGTAGGTTTATCAAAAACAGCAAATTCTTTAAACTCAATAAGTGGTTTAAGTCCTTTTGTTTGACCTTCAAATAATGCCATCAAAATTTCTTCTTCTTTGATCTCTTCACTAATATGATATGACTTCATATTCAAATCAAATATTCTTCCTTTTGCAACTAATCTTTGAACTTCTTTCATTGGATAATTAAGATTATTTGTTAGAAAAATATTTAATTTCTTCCCTTTAATTGACTTAACTTTTTTTAACACAAATGGCAATATATTTTCCTACAATTTTTTTTGAAATTTATATAAAATTTACTCATAATTTTAACTATAAATTATAACTAATTAGATAGGATATCATATAAAAAATATTTATAATTTATAATTAATTTAAAGAAGATATTAATTTAAGGGTACTGTAAATGGTAGAAAGATACGCTAGAGAAGAGATGAGTTCAAAATGGACACAGGAAGCAAGATATGCAGCATGGCTAGAAGTGGAGAAAGCGGCTGTTAAAGCTTGGAACAAATTAGGATTAATTCCAGACGAAGATTGTAAAAAAATCGTTGAAAATGCTACTTTTTCAGTTGAAAGAATTGAAGAAATTGAAGCTGTAACAAAACATGATCTTATTGCTTTTAATACAAGTGTATCTGAAAGCTTAGGTGAAGAGTCAAGATGGTTCCATTATGGAATGACTTCAAGTGATGCAGTTGATACAGGTGTTGCTTTACAAATGAGAGACTCTTTAGAAATTATTATTTCTGATGTTAAAATGTTAATGGAATCAATTGAAAAAAGAGCACAAGAACATAAATTAACTTTAATGGTTGGTAGAAGTCATGGTATTCATGGTGAGCCAATTACATTTGGATTAACATTAGCTGTATGGTACGATGAAATGGCTAGACACTTAGAAAATTTAGAACAAACTATGGATGTAATTTCTGTTGGACAAATTTCAGGTGCTATGGGTAACTTTGCACATGCTCCATTAGAACTTGAAGAATATGCAATGGCTGAATTAGGTCTAAAGCCTGAGCCATGTTCAAATCAAGTTGTACATAGAGATAGATATGCAAGATTAGCTTTAGCTTTAGCTTTATTAGCATCATCAATTGAAAAATTTGCTGTTCAAGTAAGACACTTACAAAGAACAGAAGTATATGAAGCAGAAGAATTCTTTGCTAAAGGTCAAAAAGGATCTTCAGCTATGCCACATAAAAGAAATCCAATTTTAACTGAAAATATTACAGGATTAGCAAGAACAATTAGAGCTTATGCAGCTCCTGCTATGGAAAATGTTGCTTTATGGCATGAAAGAGATATTTCACATTCATCAAATGAAAGATTCTGGTTACCTGATGCATTCATAACAAGTGACTTTATGCTTCACAGAATGAATAACGTGATCGCAAACTTAACTGTTATGCCTGAAAATATGATGAAAAACCTAAATCAAACAGGTGGATTAGTATTCTCTCAAAGAGTATTATTAGAGTTACCAAAAGCAGGTGTATCAAGAGAAGATGCATACAGAATTGTTCAAAGAAATGCTATGAAAGTATGGGATGAAATTAAGCAAGGAAAACCAACTGTAAATGAAGATGGTGAGTCTTTATACTTAGGTCATTTATTAGGTGATGATGAATTAAGAGCTAAGTTATCAGAAGAACAAATTAGAGAATGTTTTAACTACGACTATTACACAAAAAATGTAGATAAAATCTACAATCGTGTGTTCAATAAATAAAAAACTATTTATAAGCAAAGGAAATAAATATGTCAATTATGATTTGTAAAAGAAATGGAAGAAAAGAAGTTTTAGATATTACTAAAATACAAGATATGACTATATCTGCTACAGAAGGCCTTGATGGTGTTTCTCAAAGTGAGTTAGAATTAGATTCACAAATAAAATTCGTAGACGGAATGAGTACAGCAGATATTCAAGACGCATTAATTAAAACAGCCGTAGAAAAAATTGACATCGACGTTCCTAACTGGACTTTTGCTGCAGCTAGACTATTTTTATTTGATTTATATCACAAAGTTGGTAAAGCAACTGATGGAGTTAAAGGTGAATCTTATGGTAAATTTGAAAAATATATCCAAAATGGTTTAAATGAAGGAAGATTAATTCCTAGTTTAGCTGATGGGTATGATTTAGAAGATTTAGCTGCATACTTAAAGCCTGAAAGAGATTTATTATTTAACTATTTAGGTATTAAAACTTTATATGATAGATATTTAATTAAAAACAGAAAAGGTGAACCAATAGAGTTACCACAGCAAATGTTTATGGCAATTGCTATGTTCTTAGCGCAAAATGAAGATAATAAGCAAGAAAGAGCAAAAGAGTTTTATGATGTAGTTTCAAAATTTGAAGTTATGTTAGCTACTCCAACATTATCAAATGCAAGAACAAACAGACACCAATTATCATCATGTTACATAGGTTCAACACCTGATAATATTGAAGGTATTTTTGATTCTTACCATGAAATGGCACTGTTATCTAAGTATGGTGGTGGTATTGGTTGGGATTGGAACCAAGTTAGAGCTATGGGTGGTGCTATTGATGGTCACAAAAGTGCAGCTGGTGGTACTGTACCATTCTTAAAAATAGCAAATGATGTTGCACTTGCTGTTGATCAATTAGGTACTAGAAAAGGTGCAATTGCTGTTTATATTGAGCCATGGCACATGGATATCAATGATTTCCTTGACTTGAAGAAAAACTCAGGTGAAGAAAGAAGAAGAGCACACGATTTATTCCCTGCTTTATGGATTACTGATTTATTTATGGAAAGAGTAGTTGCAGATGAGCATTGGACTTTATTCGATCCATATGAAGTGAAAGATTTATCTGAACTTCACGGTGATGCATTTAAAGAAAAATATTTAGCTTATGAAATGGATGAGTCTTTAACAAGAGAAAAGATCAAAGCAAAAGATTTATGGAAAAAAATCCTTACTTCATATTTTGAGTCAGGTTCTCCATTCTTATGTTTCAAAGACAATGCAAACAGAGCCAACCCAAATTCACATGCAGGACATATTAGAAGTTCTAACTTATGTACTGAGATTTTCCAAAATACAAACCCTAACTACTACAAAATCAAGTTAGAGTTTGAAGATGGGACGGTAGCTACTTATGATGAAGAAGAAATTGTTAAGGTTGATACAGGTGTTGAGAAAAAAGCAAATAAAGTTACAGCACTTGATTCAATCAATGGTAAAAAAATCTTTATTGTTGAAAAAGAAAAAATTGATGGAGATACAGCAGTTTGTAACTTAGCTTCTGTGAATCTTTCAAGAATTAATACAAATGAAGATATTGCAAGGGTAGTACCTACAGCAATTAGAATGCTTGATAATGTAATAGACTTAAACTTCTATCCACTTAGAAAAGTAAAAGCTACAAACTTAAAATCTAGATCAATTGGTTTAGGTGTAATGGGTGAAGCTCAAATGGTAGCAGAATCAAGAATTATGTGGGGATCAACTGATCACTTTAAGAAGATTGATTCAGTTATGGAAGCAATTTCATATAATGCTATTAAAGCAAGTTCAGACTTAGCAACTGAAAAAGGTATCTATCCTACATTTGAAGGTTCTAAATGGTCTCAAGGTGTAATGCCACATGATCATGCACCACAAAGTGTAAATGCTTTAGTTGATAGGGATTTATTTGATACAGGATTTGATTGGGAAAGCCTAAGAGCTAAGGTACAAAAAGATGGAATGAGAAATGGTTACTTAATGGCTGTTGCACCAACATCATCTATTTCAATTTTAGTTGGAACTACTCAAACTATTGAACCTGTATACAAAAGAAAATGGTTTGAAGAAAACTTATCTGGACTTATTCCAGTTGTTGTACCAAATCTTTCTCCTGAAACATGGGCGTACTATACACCTTCATTTGAAATTGATCAGTTACAAGTAATAAAAGCAGCAGCTGTAAGACAAAAATGGATTGATCAAGGTCAATCAACAAATATTTTCATGAGTTTAGATAAAGCAAGTGGTAAATATTTAAATGAAATTTATACATTAGCATGGAAGTTAGGTTTAAAGTCTACTTATTACTTAAGAAGTCAATCACCTGAAGCTTCAAATGATGTAGAAGATAGAAGTATGGAGTGTGTTGGTTGTCAATAAGATTAACTGACATTTCTATTCTATTAATATATACATGTAATAATAAAATAAAAGAAAATTTGAGGTTTATATGAGCAGAAAATTAATTTATAATCCAGATACAAATGAATCACTAAACGACAGAAGAGTTTTTGGTGGTAACAGTGATGGTATGATCAACTTCACAAAAATGAAGTATGAATGGGCCTTAAGACTGTGGGATACTATGGAAGCTAATACTTGGTTCCCTAAAGAAGTACAAATGACAGCTGATGCTAAGGACTATAAGTACCTAACACCAGCTGAAAAAAGAATGTATGACTTAGTATTATCACAGCTTATTTTTATGGATTCATTACAAACAAATAACCTAATGGACAACATAAATCCATATATTACAGCTCCTGAGATTAATGCTTGTCTATCTAGACAATCTTATGAAGAAGCTAACCATTCAAAATCATATGCAGTTATGGTTGAGTCAATCTCTGATAATACTGATGGTATTTATAATATGTGGAGAAGTGACGCTAAGTTAAAAGAAAAAAATGATTACATCGCAGAAGTTTATAAGAGTTTAACATCTGATGGTGAAAATATTACAGATACAAAAATGCTATTAGCAATGTTTGCTAACCAGATCTTAGAAGGATTATACTTCTATGCAGGTTTTGCTGCTATGTATGCTTTAGGTAAATCTGGAAAAATGTTAGGATCATCTCAAATGATTAGATTCATACAAAGGGATGAGATTACTCACTTACTATTATTCCAAAATATGATTAATAGTACTAGAAAAGAAAGACCTGATTTATTCACACCTGAGTTAGAAAAAACAGTTAGAGAAATGTTTAGAAAAGCTGTTGAATTAGAATCTTCATGGGGTGCATATATTACTCAAGGGCAAATCTTAGGATTTACGGACAAAATTATTGAGCAGTATATTCAATATTTAGCAGATAGAAGACTAGAAGCTGTAGGTTATAAGCCTGAGTTTAATGTAAAACACCCTATTCCATGGGTAGATGGTTATGCATCATTTAACGATCAAAGAACTAACTTCTTTGAAGGTAATGTTGTTAACTACTCTAAAGGTTCAATTGACTTTGACGACTTTTAGCATAAAGTGAGATTAATCTCACTTTATTTATTTTAATGTTTCATCTAATACTTGTGTAAACCTATTCCAAGACTTCATATCAGCATCTTTTCTATATCTATCACTTCCAAATACTGTAAATGCATGTGGCGCTCCACTGTATGTAAGCATTTCATGATTAATACCTGTAGCTTCAAGTTCTGTTGCTAAATCAGCAAACTCTTTAAATGGTACAACTTTATCAGCTGATCCGTGGAATACTACAACTTTTCCTTTTGTTTGTTTATAATCTTGACCCTTAGGTGTAAAAAGATTTCCATGGAATGGAACAAAGGCTTTTAAATCAGCTCCACTTCTTGCAAATTCTAAAATAGAGCTACCACCAAAACAGTATCCTGTACCAACAGCATTGTTTGTATTAGCACCTTGTTTTTTAGCTTCATCTAAACCTGCATATAAAAGCTTTCTCATTTTCTCTCTGTCTTTATATAAAGCCACTGCATTTGCTTTTTTATCTTTAAATTCAGTTGGTCTATTACCTTTTCCATATAAATCAACAGCAAAAGCAGCATAACCTAAGTCATTTAGCATTTGTACTCTTTTTTTCTCATAGTCATTGATTCCATCCCAATCATGTACCATAAATACAAGTGGTGCATCTTTAGCTGGTGATTTATAGTAACCTTCGTATTGTTTACCATCAACTGTATATGTTATATCATTTGCAAAAGCTAAACTAGCTGCAATTACTGTTCCAAAAAAAATCTTCTTCATATATATATCCTTTAAAAAATTGTTTCATCATGGAAGTGTTCATTAATTCCATTAAAGCCCTCTAAAAAGTAAAGAAAGTGATTTAGCTGTTCTATTTCTTCTTCACTAACTATTCCTCTCATACTAGGCATTCCATCAAAATATTCTATAACTCCATCTAAGCATATAGTTTTTGATCTATTAGGATCTAAAACATAGCTTTTTAAATAGTCATTAGTTTCAAATAAATGAAACTCTATATCACTTTTATCGCCTATTTGTTGTTTTAATCTAAATGATATTTGATTTGCAGTGGGTGCTTTTAAGTTCATATTATTATTTTCATGAAAAAAGTTTCTAACTACAGTATTCATATCAATAAATTTTACGTGGCAAGTGGTACATTTTTGTTCAAAAATATCTTGTCCAATTTCATAAGTTTGCTTATCAAACTCTTGGGGTATTTCATAATCATCATTTGCTATAAGTGCTGAGATTAATAAAATACTTGTAATAAAAAATTTCATAATAGCTCCTTATTTAGAAAAGCTATTTAAATAGTAACACAAAATTTTTTCTATTTCAATATAAAATTTGTAAGTTTAGAAGTTTATACGTTTATTTGTTTTAGTAGTCTGATGATTTTAGCTATATCGTTTGAATATTTTCTAGCTCGTTTGCTATTGTATCTCCAACCACCGTTGTAAGATGCCCAAACTTTTCGCCAGTCACCATTATGTTTTCCATGCCAATATTGCAGTTCATCAATGGCATTTTTAGTGGCAAAATCAAAGTCGCTAATTAGTTTCATAGCAAATCTATTTCTATTCCATGATGTGTCTTTAACTTTATGTCTAGCTATTACACTTTTTATGTGAGCTTGATATAAACCAAAGTCTTTGCTATTTACGTTTATGATATATTTTCCAAGAGATGATTCTTTTATTGCAATTGCCATTAAAGAGTAACTAAATCCATATTTTTGACCTTTGGATTTAATAGTTTTTAGTAAATTAATATCATCTTTTGAGAGTTTTGAAGGGTTAAAATTAGTAGCATAACTAAAAGAAATTGTAATTAACAGTACAAATATTAGTTTATTTATCAAATAATTTTCCCTTATAATATAGTTTTTATAGGCAGAATTATATTAAAAACTCTAATTTTTGTCAAATAAAAGCTAAATTTTATTATTTTTAATATCATTTAAAAGGTTTTTAACACATACATCAATCATATCAAATACCTTATCAAAACCTTCAAATCCATCAAAAAAGTATGGATCGGGTACATCTTTTCCCTCAAATCCAAAGTCACCTAACTTATAAACTTTTTCTTGACCTAATTTTTTTATATTCATTACATTAGAATCATCAAGTCCCACTACATAATCGTATTTATTTACAAATGACTCATCAAAATTAACACCCCTTTGCATAGAAATATCTATACCATTTTGATGGGCAACTTTAATTGAGTTTTCACATGGTGGATTTCCTATATGCCATGTACCAGTTCCTGCACTTGATATTTCAAAATCATAAGCTTGTTCTTCACAGTATCTTTTTGCTATACCTTCTGCTAATGGAGATCTGCAAATATTACCTAAGCATACGAATATTATAGTTTTACTCATTTGTATCTAATCCTATATTTATATATTTTCTTACTTTTTTTATAGTTTGTTCTTCAAAATCCATAGTAATGATTTTTTTATTATCATCTTTATTAACTAATCCAAAGGGATCAATAACAGCACTACTACTTGCCATATTATCATTTGAGCTGTTTGAGGCTATTAGGTATACTTGATTAACTAAAGCTAAGGATCTTGTAATAGTTTCATAGTGTTCTTTTCTTTTTATTCCCCACATAGCAGGATTTAAAATAATATCAGCACCTTTTATTTTTTCCCATAATTGTGGAAATCTTAGTTCAAAACAAATTAAAGTAGCTATTTTTATTCCATTTATTTCAATGATTTTTATATCATTTTCATTTCCAGCTACAAAATATTCTTGTTCATTTCCTAAAGGAAATAGTTTAGATTTTGATTGGGTATGTATTATTTTTCCATTTGATATTAGGAAAAAAGTATTAAGAAAAGATTCATTTTCTTTAGTAATTAGTGTTAAACCTATGGTTTTATTTATTGATAGCTCTTTTATTTCTTCTAAAACTATATTTGAAAACTCACTAGCTTCTTGCATATTTTCATAGGCAAATTCACTTATACAAACCTCAGGAGCTAAAATAATACTATTTTCTTCACACTCATTGATTAAAGATTTTAATTCATCTAAGTTTTCTTGATAATTGTCTTTATTAGTTTTAAATTGCAGTGCTACTAATTTCATAGTTATATTATTTCCTTTGCTCTAAGCTAAGTAAAAATTGTTTTTTACCAACTCCACCTGCATATCCTGCAATATCTCCATTAGAAGCTATTACTCTATGGCATGGAATTATTATGTGAAGCATATTTTGTGCATTTGCGTTTGCTACAGCTCTATGGGACTTTTCTTTTCCTATATTTAAAGATTGTTGCTTATAGCTAATTGTTTGTCCATAAGGTATATTTATAAGCTCTTTCCAGCATTGTATTTGAAAAGGACTTCCAACAAGTTGCATTGGTATGTCAAAACTTGTTCTTTTATTTTCAAAGTATTCAGCTAATTGAGTTTTTAAAATATCAAAGTAATCACAATTTGCAGGAATTACATCAGCTTCAAATTTTTTTCTTAATGTATCAATTTTTGCTTCAATATTATGGGGAGTGAAAAATGCTAGCATTACTATTCCATCTTTAGATGCAGCTGCTAACATTTCTCCTAAGGGAGTATCAATTGTAGTTGTTGTTATTATGTTTTTTGATTCAGATTTATATACTCTCATTAGTCTCTTGTTTGACCTTGACCAAAAATTTTGAATTTAAATGTAGTTAAGTCATTTATTCCCATTGGTCCCCTTGAGTGTAGTTTATTTGTTGAAATACCAACTTCAGCACCTAAGCCAAAAGCTCCACCATC
>JBDNBT010000049.1:0-5805 GCA_039767755.1 Sulfurovum sp. | reverse complement strand
AATTCTCGTGATAGTATTAAAAAAACAGCCCATACAGATGCTCTATCTATTGCAATTAGACCAATAAAACCAGCTAAAATTAACATTTTATCAGCTAAGGGATCAAGTATACTTCCTAGTTTTGTCATTTGATCCCAACTTCTTGCTATGTATCCATCAAAAAAGTCAGTTATAGATGCAATAACAAAAATTAATCCAGCGAAATAGTCAAACCATGTAGGATGCCAAGAAGAGAATAGTTCACTATCTCTTCCTATAAAAAACCAAAGCATAAGTGGTGCTAAGGCTATTCTAAATAGTGCTAATGCATTTGGTAAATTTAAAGATTTTTGCATTATCTAAAAGTAGTCCCACCATCAACAATTAATGTATGACCTGTAACCCATGAAGCATCGCTTGTACATAAGAAGTAACATGATTGTGCTAAGTCTTCTGGTTGACCAATTCTATTTAAAGCAGATAATTCAGCAGTTTTTTGTTTAACTTCTTCATAATTTGTAAATGCTTTAAGTGCATCTGTATCAATAGGTCCACCTGAAACAGCATTTACTCTAATATTCATTTCACCTAATTCAGTTGCTGCGTATCTAACCATAGCTTCAACAGCAGCTTTGTTTGTACCATGACCTGAATAATTTTCAATATATACTAAGTTTCCAGTTGATGATAATGAAACAATAGCTCCACCACCTGTTTTTTGCATTCTTTTAGCAGCTTGTTGAGAACCACATACAAAAGCATTAACAGTTGCAGTGTAAATGTTGTTTAAACCTCTTGGTTTTAATTTCATAAATTTACCATATCCACCAACAACAGCTCTACCATAAATCATAGCATTAGAAATAAAGAAATCAACTCTATCAAAATCTTTATCTATTTCAAGAAATAATTCTTTAGCAGTCTCAGGCTCTAAGATATTATAAGAATAACATCTACATTTTACACCGAATTTCTCTTCAACATCTTTACAAATGTCTTCAGCGATTTGAGAATTTGAATTGTATGTAAACGCTACATCAACACCATTACTAGCAAATTTATATACACACTCTTTTCCTATACCTTTTGTACCACCAGTGATTACTAAAGTTTTTCCTTGCATTTCGTTACTCATTATTTGATTACCTCGTATTTTAATAAAGTTTCTTCAAGTTTTTTCATTGTTTCAGCACTTGGAGCTGTTAATGGAAGTCTAAATTCTAATGTATCTAATAAACCTGCTATGTACATTGCAGCTTTAATTGGAATAGGGTTACTTTCACAGAATAAAACACTATTTAATTCAAATAAATCTTCATTTATAGCTTTTGCACTTGCATAATCACCATTAAATGTATCATGTACTAATTTAGATTTTAAATTAGGAAGGATATTTGCAGTTACAGAAATAATACCTCTACCACCACATGTTAATATTGGAAAATCAATTGCATCTTCACCTGAAACAATAACTAAGTCATTTCTTAAAGATTGTAACTCAACAATTTTGTCAATAGAACCACTTGCTTCTTTAATTGCATAAATATTACTAACATCATCATAAAGTTTTACGATTGTGTCAGTTTCAATTTCAACACCTGTTCTACCAGGTACATTATAAAGCATAAAAGGAATATCAACTGAATTTGCTATAGCCTTGTAGTGTTGATATAAACCTTCTTGAGTAGGTTTATTATAATATGGTGCAACAGATAAAATTCCATCTGCTCCAACATCCTGCGCATGTTTTGCAATATCACATGCTTCATGTGTTGCGTTTGAACCAGCTCCAGCAATAACTTTTACATTAGTACCTTTACAAGTGCTTACAGCTACCTCTATACATTGTTTGTGTTCATCATGTGAAAGTGTAGCACTTTCTCCTGTTGTACCAACAGGAACAACTGCATCTATTCCCTGAGCTATTTGTCTTTTAATTAAAGACTCGTATTTCTCAAGATCTAACTGACCATTTTTAAATGGTGTTATCAATGCCGTCATTGCACCGGTTATTATTTCCATATATTTATCCTTCCTTTGTGATTACAAGATCTTCTAGTTCTTGTCTTTCGTCAACATTTACAGTGTGTTTTGAAAATGTTTCTAAAAAAGCCCAAAAACTTTCCTTGGCTTCTTTAGAAATATCTACTTTATTTAAAACTTCTTCCATACATCCAAGCCATTCTCTTCTGGCTTTTTCTGTAATAGAAAATTGTTCATGTGTTTTCATCATATCAAAATGACCAACAGCTTCTGTGTAAAGTTTAGGTCCACCGCAAGCTTCTATAAAAAACTTTACATTGTGGGCCTTAACTTTTTCTAATTCTTCTTCATCTTGAGGAAAAAAGTTACCAATATCACTATCAATAATAATGTCATAAAAGTCACTAAATAGTTTTTCTAATCCTTCAACACCAAGTTCTTCAAAAAAGATAGGTTTAGGGTATTGGAACTTTGGTTTATGGCCAAATTCACTTTTAGTAACTTTGTATTCCACTTATTTCTCTTCTTCTTTTTTTAAGATTAAAGTAGTTGAGTTTCTTTTTCTTAAATATTTTTTAGCAACTTCAACTAAGTCCTCTTTTTTAAGCTTCTCAATATCATTTTCATATTCAAAAAGTGGTGCTGTATTTCCTCTTACAAAATATGATCCATATAAAGATGAAACACTACTTGAATTTTCAAGTGAGAAAATAAAATCAGCTTTTGTATTAACTTTGATCTTTTCTATTTCTTTTTCTTCAAAATCACCATTTTTGATTTTTTTGATAGTTTTAAGAATTTCTTTTTCTATGTCTTTTGCTTTAACACCTTCATTTGCAATGGCAACAAACATAAATACACCTGGATCAATTAATTCTACATTGTATGCATAAATTTGATTTGCAAGTCTTTTATTATCAATAAGTTCTTTTTGTAAAAGTGAACTTTTACCTGAACTTAATAGTTCACTTAATGCTGATAATGCAACTTGATCTTCATGTTCGTAATTTGGAATATGATAAGCCATTGCTAACATTTCAACTTGAGAGTCTTTGTAAATTACTGCTCTTCTTTCACCATCTTGAACAGGTTCAACCATGTGAACAGTTGGAATCTCTTTCTTATTTTCAATCTTATTAAAGTATTTTTCACTTGATGCAAAAACTTCTTCTTTTGTTATATCCCCAGCAACAACAACGATTGCATTTTTTGGTTGATAAAATGTACTGTGAAAATCTCTAATATCTTCTATTGTCCAGTTTTGAATATCACTCATAAAACCTATTGGAGTCCAATGGTATGGGTGATACAAATATGTGTTATTAAAAAGTCTGTACTGTAAGTAACCCATTGGGTTATTATCAGTTCTCCATCTTCTTTCTTCTGCTACAACATCTCTTTCAGGCTGAAACTCTTCATCTTTTAGAGTTAGGTTTTGCATTAATTCAGAAAATAAATCTAAAGACTTATCCATATTTTTTGAACTTGATTTAATATAATATCTTGTGTAGTCAAAAGATGTTGAAGCATTATTAACACCACCAAATCCTTTTACTATTTCATCAAATTCACCTGCGTTTAGGTTTTCTGTAGACTTAAAGTTTAAGTGCTCTAGCATATGTGCTATACCACTTTTACCCATTACTTCGTTTCTACTTCCAACTTTGTAAAAGATATTTGTTGTTACAACATTTGTATTGTTTTTCATTGGTATTGCAACAATTTGCAAACCATTTTCTAAAGTTTTTGTAAAATATTTTGGTAGAGCATTACTACTCATTAATACCTCCGAAAATAAAAAGAAAATTGAAAAAACATATGTTAATAAAATTTTTTTCATTTCAATCCCCTAATTGTAAATTTATTTTAAATTTGCACCTATTACTTCTGATATGTGCATGTATCCATCTTGCTTCATTAGTTCTAGTATTTCTTCATTTATTTTTCTAACCATTGAAGGACCTTCAAACACAAGTCCTGTATATGACTGAACTAATGAGGCACCAGCTTTTAATCTATCATATGCTTGCTTTCCATTTGCAATACCACCAACAGAAATCAGAGTTGTTTTTCCAAATAACTCTTTTGCAATTTCTTTGAATATAGTATATGATTTTTCAGTTAAACAAGCACCACTTAATCCACCAAAATCTTGACAACCAGGTACTAAGTCATAATCAATTGTAGTATTAGTTGCAATGATCCCAGCAGCACCAGCATTTACTGCACTCTTACAAAGGTCAATTGCTACTTTAGGTTCCATATCAGGTGCTATTTTTAATAAAATAGGTTTAGCAGTTAAGCTATTTGCCATAGTGAATAATTCACTAATAAACTTTTCATTTTGTAAATCCCTAAGATTAGGAGTGTTTGGACTTGAAATATTTATTACTAAATAATCACAAGATGCTTCAAACTTCTTAATTAAAGATTTGTAATCTTCTAAAGCTAAATCTTCAGGTGTAGTTTTATTTTTACCTATATTTGCACCAATTGGTATTTCATATGGGTATACATTCTTTAAGTTTTTTAAAACTTCATGGGCACCTTTGTTATTAAATCCCATTGCATTTTGAACAGTGTTAAATTCAGGATATCTAAACATTCTAGGTTTAGAATTACCATCTTGAGGTCTTGGAGTCATTGTTCCAATTTCTGTAAATCCAAATCCTAAAGCTTGCATAGATTTAACTACTGTACAGTTTTTATCAAATCCAGCTGCAAGTCCAACAGGATTTGAGAACTTAACATTAAAAATTTCTTGAGTTAGTTTAGCATCATCAATAAAGTTTTTACTTTTCATATAGCTATTTACTGGAAATAAGTATGGTAAAGTTTTTAGTGCCGCTTCTGAAATATTGTGAGCAGTTTCTGGTTCAAATTTGAACAGTACTTTTTTGATTAGATTGTAACTTATCAAGAATATCCTTTTAAATTTTAGATATTTTATCTAAGTATCCATAAATATAAGTTTTAATAAAAGTTTATCACATATTTTTTTGTATTAAATATGTGATAAATTGTGTAATCTCTGGTATTCTTCACATCTTTGTATCAATGTTTTTTCATCTGCAATGTCTACTATTTTACCATCTTTAAAAACAGCAATTTTATCTGAGTTTTTAATTGTACTTAATCTATGGGCAATAATAAATACTATTCTTTGTGTAGAAATATCATCTATAACTTGAGTAATTATTGATTCACTTTCATTATCTAAAGCAGAAGTTGCTTCATCTAAAATCATTATTTGAGGGTTTTTATATAAAGCCCTTGCTATGGCAATTCTTTGCCTTTGACCACCACTAAGGTTTTTACCTGCTTCATCTAATTGTGAGTAAATGCCATTATCCATTTTTTCAACAAAATCTAAAGCGTGTGCTTGTTTAAGAACATCTTTTATTTTTTGTTCATCATACTCATTTCCATAGGCTATATTTGCAGCCACTGTGTCATTTAAGATATATACTTTTTGAGTAACCATTGAAATATTGTCTCTTAATGACTTAATATTTATATCTTTAATTTCAGTATTATTGAATAGTATCTCACCAGCACTAGCTTCATAAAATCTAACAATTAAATTAATCAGTGAAGATTTTCCACCACCACTATCTCCAACTAATGCAAATTTTTCACCTTTTTTAGCTTCTAAACTAATACTTTTTAGAGCTGTAAAATCATCATATTTAAGTTCAATATCTTTAAATGTTACTTTGTCAATATTTTGTGGGAAGTTTTCATTCCCATCTTTAATTTGTGCTTTTATATTAAATATATGTTTAATTCTAATATCTGCTGCTATTGCATCTTGTAGTTGATTGTACAGTGATGATAATCTTT
>JBDNBT010000048.1:0-5646 GCA_039767755.1 Sulfurovum sp. | reverse complement strand
CATCAAACACTTTTTTTGTGGCTACAATTTCCATTTTTTGGTATTGGTCTATTAACAGATTTTCTAAATAAATTTTTAATTCATCAATATTATTTACTTCTTCACAAACAATATGAGGCTCTAATCCAAAAGAATGTACAAATACTCCTGAGGGAAAACTCCCATCTAGTATTTGCATAAATCTACTAAGACTTTTTAAATGTTTTTTATCAAGATTATTAGTGTGAGTGATGTGCTTTACCATTAGGTTTAAAATATCCTTGAGTTTTTTCTACTTTTATTGCATCATTTTTAAAACAATCTCTAATAATATCTTGTAAAGAAATATCATCTAAAACTGTTATTTTGTTTTTTTCTATTTCTACAGGTTGGTGTCTATTTCCTATTTCATAAGCAGTTTTTGCAAAATTTAGTGCATCACTAAATTCTAAAACAAATATTTCATCTTCACTTTTGATTACTTTTATTGCATAACCGTTTTCATCAACTAAAATATCATTTTCATGTAAATGGGTAAACTTAACTTTTACTACAAAATTAATCTCATTTTTTGTAACTGCAGTTAAATTTGGTTTTTGCATATCAAACCATGATAATTCTACCTCATCATCATGGTCAATATTTCTTTTAATATCTACAATTTTCTTGATCATTATTTACTATTTCTCTTTCTAATTTATTTTTACTAACTACTAAAACATAAAGTATTTTTTTGCCATTGGCACTTTTTCTAAATAATTTGATTCAATAATCTCACCATTTACAGTTACATCATATGTTTCAGGATCTACATGTATATCACCTATAAAATCATTTAATTTCATATCTTTTTTACCAATATTTCTTGTGTTTTTTACAGCTATTACTTTTTTATCAATCCCTAATTTTTCTTTAAGATCATTAGCTGCTATTTTAGATGTAAACACAGCACTTATTTGACTAGAAGCTTTTCCTAAACTACCAAACATTGGTCTATACATATTAGGTTCTGGTGTTGGTATTGAAGCGTTACTATCACCCATCATTGCTAAAGCTATAAATCCACCTTTAATAACTAAATCAGGTTTAACACCAAAAAACGCCCTATCCCATAAAACAAGGTCAGCCATTTTTCCAACTTCTACACTTCCCACATGCTCATCAATTCCTGAAGCAATAGCAGCATTAATTGTATATTTTGCTATGTATCTTTTAATTCTTTCATTGTCATTAGAAGTTTCATCACCTTCTAAAGTTCCCCTTTGTTGTTTCATAGAATTAGCTACTTGCCATGTTCTTATGATAACTTCTCCAACTCTTCCCATTGCTTGTGAATCAGAACTTGTAATTGAAATTGCTCCAATATCATGAAGTACATCTTCTGCAGCAATAGTTTTACCTCTAATTCTTGACTCAGCAAAACTAACATCTTCTGGTATTTTTGGACTTAAATGATGACATACCATAAGCATATCAAGGTGCTCTTCTATGGTATTTTTTGTATATGGTAAAGTTGGATTTGTACTTGATGGTAAAACATTAGCCATACCAGCTACTTTCATAATATCAGGGGCATGTCCACCACCTGCACCTTCACTATGGAAGGTGTGAATTGTTCTATCTTTAAAAGCTCCTACAGTTGATTCCACAAATCCAGATTCATTTAAAGTATCTGTGTGAATAGCAACTTGTACATCATAATCATCAGCTACCTTTAAACATGTATCAATAGCTTTAGGAGTACTTCCCCAATCTTCATGAAGTTTAAGACCCATAGCCCCTACTTTTATTTGCATTTCTAAACTTTCATAAGATGAACTATTACCTTTACCCATAAATCCAAAGTTTAAAGGTAAATTATCAACACTTTGAATCATCTTAGAGATATTCCATTCACCTGGCGTACAAGTTGTAGCATTAGTTCCTGTATTTGGACCTGTACCACCACCAATCATAGTTGTAACTCCACTACTTAAAGCCTCATCAATTTGACCTGGACTTATAAAGTGAATATGTGTATCTATTCCACCTGCTGTTATTATTTTACCTTCAGCTGAAAGTATTTCAGTATTTGCACCTATTTCAAGTCCATCAGTTATTCCATCACATAAATTTGGGTTACCCGATTTTCCAATAGCCACTATAATCCCATCCTTTACACCAATATCAGCTTTGTAAATACCTGTATAATCAATAATCGTAGCATTTGTAATAATCACATCACAAGTATGAGTTGCAGTAGGACTTTGTGCCATACCATCTCTAATAGTTTTACCACCACCAAATTTACTTTCTTCACCATAAGTTGTGTAATCTTTTTCTATTTTTGCAATAAGTGAAGTATCTGCTAATCTAAATCTATCATTTACAGTTGGTCCATACATTGAAGCATATTTTTCTTTACTAATCTTCATTATTTATCTCCTAAAAACTGTTCTAAATTTTTCATAGCGTTTTGTTTAGTTTCTTCATTATCTAAAAAGCCTTCAACTAAACCATTAAAACCACTCATATATCTTTTACCTGTATAATCTATTAGGTTAATTTTTTTTGTAGAACCTGGCTCAAACCTTACAGATGTACAAGCTGGAATATCAAGTCTTCTTCCATAAGCTTCGCTTCTATCAAAACTTAGTTCCTTGTTTACTTCAAAGAAATGATAATGTGAACCTATTTGTACAGGTCTATCACCTTTGTTTTCAACTTCAATTATAGTAATATTTTTTGATTCATTTAAGTTTATTTCACCCTCCTCAACTAAGTATTCACCAGGGATAATTTTATCTTTAGAATAAGGAATAGGATCATGAACAGTTACTAGTTTTGTACCATCATCAAATGTTGCTTCAACTTGAACCATATGCATCATTGAAGCTACGCCTTCAAGAACTTCATCTTCTTTAAGAACTTTTGTAGCATCAACCATAAGTTGAGCTACACTTTTACCATCTCTTGCACCTTCAAGTATGAAAGAACTTAAAATTGCACTTGCTTCTGGATAGTTTAGTTTAAGTCCCCTATCTTTTCTTTCAAGTGCTAGCTTTGAAGCTGTGTAAAGCATTAGTTTTTCTTGTTCACGATTAGTTAAAAACATCTATTACCTCTTTATAATTGTATATAATTTCTATAACTGTAGATATTATATACTATAAAGTTAATTTCTGTTTTTTAAAATGTGATATAAAATATACAGCGAGAGAATAAGAGTAATTATATTTGCAATTATCATTGGTAAACTATCTAATATAAGTCCATAAAACAACCATAAAAGAACACCAATACTAAAAATTACATACAAAGACAGGGATAAGTCCTCTGTCTTTTTTGACTTATAAATTTTATAAGCCTGTGGAATAAAAGCTACTGTTGTACAAAATGCAGCACCATAGCCAACTAACTCTAACATTTATTTTTCATTCCTTTAAATTAAATAATAAATGCTAAAGCACTAATTAAAGTAATAACTATTATTCCTAAATTTAAGTCTTTGAATTCTCTTCTTACTAATTTTACAATTGAATAAAGTAAGAAACCAGCTGCTATACCATTTGTAATTGAGTAAGTTAAAGGCATAAATATTACTATTAAGAAAATTGCTGTTTTAGATGCAGTATCAATTGCATCAAATTTAATTTTTCCTAATTCTGTAAACATTAAGATACCAACTACTACTAAAACTGGATAAATAGCATTTGATGGAATAGACTTAAATAATGGTAACATAAATAATGTAGTTACAAAGAAAAGTGCTGTAAACACTGCTGTTAATCCTGTTCTACCACCTTCTTCAACACCACTTGCACTTTCAATAAATGAAGTTGTAGTTGATACACCTAAAAGTGATCCAGCTGTTGTAGCAACTGCATCTGCTTCAAGTGTTTTTTGTAATGATTTATCATCTTTATTGTTTTCTTGAAATAATTTTGCTCTTGTACCCACACCTGTTAATGTTCCTAAAGTATCGAACATATCTGTGATTAAGAAAGTAATAATAACTGGTAATAAAGATAAAGTTAAAGCACTAACAATATCTAGTTCAAAAGCAATTGGAGAAATAGAAGCTGGAGCTGAAAATAATGTTTCAGGTACTTGACCAATACCAAAGAACCATGCAACAATACTTGTTAATAAAATAGATACAATAAACGCACCCTTAACTCTGTATGAATAAAATGTTACAGCTAAAATTAAACCTAAGATACCAATTAATACTTCAGGTTTTGAAAAATCACCAATACTAACTAAAGTAGCTGGATTATCAACTATAATTCCCATTTGTTTTAAACCAATAAAAGCAATAAAAGCACCAATACCAGCACTAATTGCTCTTCTTAAATCCATAGGAATAGAAGTCATTATCCATACTCTAAAGTTTGTTAAGGATAAAATTACAAATAATACACCTGAAATAAATACTATACCTAAAGCTGTTTGCCATGGTATTTCCATACCTAAAACAAGTCCATAAGAGAAATAAGCATTAAGCCCCATACCAACACTCATAGCAATTGGTGTATTTGACCATAATCCACTAAATAATGTAGCTAAAATTGTAATTAAAGCAGTTGCTGTTATAACAGCATCCATAGGTAGTCCAGCATCTGCTAAAATAAATCCATTAACTGGAACAATATACATCATAGTCAAGAAAGTAGTTAATCCTGCAAAAAACTCTGTTTTAACATTAGTACCATTTTTTTCTAGTTTAAAAAAACCCATACTTAATCCTCTTGTTTTAATATAACAATATACTAACAGACTGTTTACAATAATTATTTATAGTATTTGACTACTAAATAAACAATTTTGATAAATATCTATTTATATAAAAAAATTTCGGAATTGTATCACAAAGATCTTTGATGAATAATAAGAAGGATTTTGTAGTAAGATTAAATTATTGTTTACCTAAAACAAAAACATTTTTATTTAGATTCTGTCTGTATAAAGTCCATATATTTTCAACTAAAGCTTTTAAGTTGTTCATATCATTATGGCTAATACTTGCTATGATTATTTCTTTATCTTTAGAGAATGTAAAACTTTCAAAACCTTTTTTATGTAATAAATCTAAAAAAGAATTATTGTCTTGGGCTTTTATATATATCTTAGCAAATAGATTATTTTTTGCTTTTTTTCTTGTAGTATAATCTTTTAAATTTTCACCTGATATATGAAACTTTTCCATGTATTCAAGTTTTTTATCACTATAAAAAGAATTTTTAATCAACATAGATGAAAAATCAAACTCTTCATAACTTCTACCTTTACTTAAAATATCACCATAAAAAAAAGTTGATGATTCATCAAAGTTTAATCTAAAAACTTGAACTAACTTAGAATCTTTGTATAAAATTAATTCATCATTTATAAACTCTAAATTAGAATTTTTTAGATTTATATTTATGCTATTTATTCCATACTCTTTTTTTGATGGATAGATTTTTGTAGCTGATTCTGTGGTAATTATAAGGTTTGAATTGTTTAAAGAAAAATTTGTTTTGATTTTGTCTTTAGGGAAGATACCTTCCCCTATATTTAGAAGTTTTATGTAGTTTTCACTATCGTTAAAGTAGTAGTGTCTTGATGGTAAACAAAGTTTGTTTAAACTAAATTTATCATCATTAAAAGTAAATTTTATACTCATTATGTTCCTAAATATATTTT
>JBDNBT010000047.1:0-7728 GCA_039767755.1 Sulfurovum sp. | reverse complement strand
CTTCAAACATGGGTATTAAGTAATGATATTAATGACTATAAGCAAATTGCATTATTACATGATAATCCTACAATTACCCCTTTAAGTGAGTGTCAATATATAGCTTGTATTGTTCCCTCAGAACAAGAATTAATCACAAGTGATAGATTACCTGATTTTAAAATTTCAGATGGTGTATATGCTAAGTTTGATTTAAAAGGTAAACAAGGTGATGCTTTAAAACTAATTCATTGGGTATATCATGAGTGGATGCTTGAAAATGAGTATGAAACTACAACTAAACCATCATATGTTATTTATCATAAAAACAATTTTTTAAGTAATAATGATGAGTTTGATTTAAGTTTGTATGTATCAATAAAATATTGATACATACTAATTACTAAGCACAAATCACTAATCAGGTCTTTTAACCATATAACCACTACCTCTTATGTTGGTGATAAAGTCTTCTTTTAGAACTTTTTTTACTCTATTTACTTCTGCTCTTATTGTTGCGTTATCTATAAAATCATCATTCCATACATAAGTTCTAAACATATCATAATTTACTACTAAACTCCTGTTATGTGCAAGTAATTCAATTATTTGCAGTTGTCTTGTAGGTAGAATATGAGGTTCATTATCAAAGTATAGTGTCATTGATTCACTGTCGAAACTATATCCTTTGGATAATCTTTTATGTTTTTGTGGAACAATTCTAGTTTTAAGAATCTTATTTATTCTTAATGTGAGTTCTTTTAAATGAAAGGGTTTTTTTAGATAGTCATGACATCCTATATCAAAAGCTCTAGTTATTTCTTCAATATCTATTAATGCAGATATATAAATAGTTGGGACCATTCTTTTTTGTTCATGAAGTCGCTCTAAAATTGTAAATCCATCAATATCAGGTAAATTTATGTCTAAAATCAGTAAGTCAAACTTTTTATTTTCTAGTATGACTAAACATTCTTTTCCTGTTGTTGCCGAAGTAATTAAATGACCGGTAGAACTTAAATATTCTGTTATCATTTCATTTAACATAATATCATCTTCTAATACAAGTATTTTCACATTATTCCTTTAAATATATAGGTAAATGAATTCCAGTTGTCACCTGATTCTAATAAAATCTCAATATGCTCTTCACTACAAATTCTTTTTACTAAATTTAATCCTAATCCAAAACCATCTTTAGAATTTTCTTCCCTGTAGTATTCTTCAAATATTTTTTCTTTGTCTAGTATTTGAGTAGAATTACTTTTAAAAATCAAATGACAATCACTATTGATAACTTTTAGATTAATAAAAATTTTTTCACCAACAAATGTGTACTTTATAGTGTTAGTTATGTTATTATCTACTAATCTATGAAGCTTAATTTCATTAAAGTTTACAATGATTTCTTCTCTATTGCTTGAAAATTCAAAACTTTTCTTGACTTTTTTTGCGGATTGATCAAAAAATTCTACCCTAGATCTAATAAAATCAACTAAATTAATGTTGTGCGTAGCTCTATTTACATGATCTCGTTTAATTAGGTAACTTAAATCATCATATATGTTAAATATATTCTTCATAGCAACTTCAATATTAGACATAAATTTATTTTTCCCAAATTCCATTTCAAACATTTCAATATTACCCATTATAACTGATAATGGCGTATTTGTCTCATGAACTGCATGTTTTAAAAATTGTTTTTGTGCAGTTAGAAGATTCTGTGCATAGTAGCTTTTAATTTCTAATTGTTTTGATTGAATAACATAATCTTTAGAAGATTGTTGAATTAAATGTGTTAATGCTTGTAAGCTTCTAGCATGATCGCTAATTTCAGAATCAGAAATTTTTTTACTTCTTTTACTATTTTTTTCAAGAACAACTTTTTCACTAAGAGCTACAACTGTCAATGTTTGATTAAGTAAATCATTTTTTTCATAATTATGAAAGAACTCACCATAAGTGAAGAAACCACAGGTTGAAGCAATCTTTGAGAATGGTTTTATCTCCATATCCATGAGATTAGGCATATATCTTCTTCTTGCCATACATGCGTAAATATAAAATGACTCTGCATTACCAACTGTACATTCATCAAATAAAGACTTTAGAGGATTGCTCATTATAAGTTCCATATTTCCAAAACCTAACTTAACCGTATCGCCTTTATTTAAATTACCAGCAAAACTTAAGCTACCATCATCATGTTTAGCTATGACAGCTCTAGCAAGTTCAAGATTATTATCTTGCACTATAAGTGGAAACTCAATACCAGTAGCAGGGAGTGATTTAGCAACATAATCACCTAAGTATTTTCTGTAAAAATCTACAGGAGTTAGTCCAGATATTCTATAAACTCTATTACCTTCTACTTCTTCAATTTTATGATCAATACCAATAGGAGACCAGTTAAAATTATATGCATTACAAACATTTAGAATATCAGAATTTAAAGATACGGCTACAGCACCTTTAGTTAAAATATTTTTCCCAGATGAAATAAATGTTTGTTGGAAACTAGCATTATCCCCAGCCATTCCACCAGACACTACAACGTTTTTGTTTATAGAGCTAATTCCGTTTAAAAACTCTTCGCCATTTGTTGAACTACCATCCGTAAAAGTTATTAAAAGTTTTGTATTCTCTTTTATTAATCTTTTTGCGATGGTTTTACCATTTTCATAGGAATTATTAGAATCAACGTATGTCGTAAGAATCTGTGTGTCATTAAATACAGATATTGACACTAAAGTTTTTAGTGTTGTAATCTTTGAATTATTAATTTCTCCATCAGTTGATGAACCTATACACACAGCATGTGGTAGATTACTTAAAATTGTATCAATAGTACATTCTAGTACATCTTTATTTTCACCACAAAATATTTGTACTAATAAATATTTTTCATTGACATACTTATTAAAGTCAATTAAATCCTTTAAAGATTTGTTGTTTAAATGATAATTATATGTTTTCATAAAAAATTGTATCTAAAAAAATATAATTCCAAAGAAAAACATGCTCTAGACAACACAAAAAAAGGGTTTATGTTAAAAAAAAGATCATCGCTATATTCAAGCTATATAAATGCTAAATTCAAGCTATATTAGTAATGTACAATTTCAATAAGCGAAAAAATAAATGATTTTTTAAATCCATTTTTTCAATATTAAACTTTAAAAGGAAACAAATATGTCTTATACTAAACCACAATATAAACCACAATATGAAAACTTTATTGGTGGAGAATGGGTTGCTCCAAAGAGCAATGAATATTTTGATAATATCTCTCCAGTAGATGGAGAAGTTTTAACAAAGATTCCTAGATCAAATGAGGAAGATGTAGAATTAGCAATTGCTGCTGCTAATAAAGCTTTTGAATCATACAAGCATACTTCAGTTGTAGAAAGAAGTATAATGTTAAACAAAGTAGCTGATGCTATCGAAGCTAATTTAGAAGCTTTAGCAATTGCTGAAACTTTAGATAATGGTAAAGCGATTAGAGAAACATTAAATGCTGATGTTCCTTTAGTAGTTGATCATTTTAGATACTTTGCATCTGTAATTAGAGCTGAATCTGGAACAGTTGCTGATTTAGATGAAACTACAATCTCTCAAGAGGTTCATGAACCATACGGTGTTGTAGCACAGATTATTCCATGGAACTTCCCATTATTAATGGCTGCATGGAAGTTAGCTCCTGCTTTAGCAGCTGGTAATACAATTGTTATGAAACCAGCTTCAGCTACTCCAATGTCAATTCTATTATTAATGGAAACAATTGCAGAAGTACTTCCAGCTGGTACAGTTAATATTATTAACGGTGCAGGTGGAAAAATTGGTAAATATTTATCAACTCATCCTGAAGTTAAAAAAGTTGGATTTACTGGTGAAACTACAACTGGTCAATTAATCATGCAATATGCAACTGAAAATATTATTCCTTCTACTTTAGAATTAGGTGGTAAATCACCAAATGTATTCTTTGAATCAATTATGGAAGCTGATGATGAATTCTTTGACAAAGCAATTGAAGGGTTAGTATTATTTGCATTTAACTCAGGTGAGGTATGTACTTGTCCATCAAGAGCAATTATACAAGAATCAATTTATGAACCATTTATGGCTAGAGTATTAGAAAGAGTTAAAGCAATTAAACTTGGTAATCCACTAGATCCTGATTGTATGATGGGTGCACAATGTTCTCTTAATCAAAAAGAAAAAATTACTGATTACATTAGAATTGGTAAAGAAGAAGGTGCTGAATGTTTAATTGGTGGAAATGTATATGAATCAGAAACTAATCCAAATGGATTCTATATTGAACCTACAATATTTAAAGGTCACAATAAAATGAGAATCTTCCAAGAAGAGATTTTTGGACCAGTATTAGCTGTAACTACATTTAAAGATGAAGAAGAAGCAATTGCAATAGCAAATGATACGGAATTCGGTTTAGGTTCTGGTGTATGGTCAAGAGATGCTCATCAATTACATAAAATGTCTAGAGCAATTGAAGCTGGTAGAGTATGGGTTAACTGTTATCATTTATATCCTTCACATGCATCATTTGGTGGATATAAAAAATCAGGTATCGGTAGAGAAACTCACATGATGATGTTAAATTCTTATAGACATACAAAAAATATTTTAACTTCATACAATAAAAATAAATTAGGATTCTTTTAACAGATCTTAATTGAGAAGCTTGCGGGGGTAAATATAATACACTCCCCCCTTATTTTTAAATTTACCCCTATCTTTTCAATATAAAATAGCTTAAATATTAAGCTATTTTATAAATTCTTAGAACACTCACTTGGAAATACTTTAGTTGATATTAATTGAAATTTATTATAGAATATTTGTTTAAATAAACTATTATATATAGGAGAATAATTATGGAAATTAAAAAAGTGGAAATTACAGATGCTGCAGCTGAAGTAGTTGAAAAACTTAAAGAAGAACATGGAGAATTAGTTTTTAATCAAAGTAGTGGTTGTTGTGATGGTACAGCGCCAATGTGTTATGCAAAAGATGATTTTTATGTGCCATCAAGACATATATCACTTGGAGTTATTGCAGGATGTGAATTTTTTATTTCTCCAGAAAAATATGAATATTTTAAACATTCTCATTTAACAATAGATGTAAAAAAAGAGAATTCTGCTTTTGGGAATTCTTTTTCATTAGAAATAGATTTAGGTTATCAGTTTATTACTAAATCTAGAATTTTTACAGATGAAGAGTATAATCAATTAAAAGCTGAAGGTAGAGTTTAATAAAATTAACTAGAAAAAGGATTAAGCTCCTTTTTCTAGTTTTTTGAGTTTTTGATATCCGTCTTTAATTAGTCTTAATAGAGGTTTTCTATAAGACTTAAATACATACTTTTTGATCTCATAAGCTATCTTACCTTTAACAGTTAATAATCCATATATATCCCCTGCAGCATATTCACCACCTAGAGCTATAAGTACACCTTCTAATTTTGGTTTACAAGCAATTAAGTCTTTTCCTCTTATTTGTTTTAAAACATTTTTTCCTGCACAGATTCCTGAATGTCTAGCGATTGTAACATTTGGAGGCATTATTTCCCCATGTTCATTCTTAATCTCAGCTATATCACCTATTGCATATACGTTTTTATCATAGGTAGTTTGAAGGTATTCATTAACTATTAATTGGCCCTTTTGATTATGTTTAGAGTTTTCTAGTCCTTTTATTCTAGCGGTCTCTATCCCACCTGTGAAAATTAAGAATGAATTTATTAACTTTGTTCCATTTGATAGATAAGCATAGTTTTCATCCATTTCTGTAAGTTTAGTATTAGTTATAACATTAATACCTAATGACTTTAGTCTTTTGTGAGATATATTTATCAAGTCTTGCTTTAATCCAGGTAGAATGGTATCAGAACTAGAGATAAGTGATATTTTTAAATTATCACACGAGAAATTACCTCTTCTAAAAAATTTTTTAGAATTATATGCCATTTCTGCTGCAATTTCTACTCCAGATAATCCCGCACCTACTACTACAATATTTGTATCCTCACATTGTTTTGCTTCATCTTGAATTTTTTTAAATAGTTGATTTTCAAAACTTTGCTTAAAAAACATTGCCCACTGTAGTTTCTTAATATCATGAGCATCATTTAAACCTGGAATTTGTGGAGGGAAAAAAGTTCTTGTCCCTGCTGCAACAATTAAATAATCATAGTCTACTATTTCCTGCTCTTCTGTGTATATTTTCTTGTTTTCTTGATCTATATTTCTAACAATTAAGTTTTTATATTCAAGATAATCATGTTTAATTCCCATGCATAATGTTGTCAAGTCAATAGTTACATCTGCTATATTAGATTTATTAGCTATTAAATCATATACTTCAGGTTGTAAATTATGATATGTATTTTTATCTATTAAAGTAATCTTTATATCTTTATTTTTAACCAATTCTCTTAGTGCATATATCCCAGAATATCCACCACCTATTATTACTACTTTTTCCATATTAATGTGTTCCTTAATATATTTAATAATATATTGTACATTAAGTTTATAGCTCAGCTATAGCAGTAAACTTAGATCTCTAATACATAGGTTCTATCTTATTTCCTTTGAATATGTTAGAATATTTCAAAGGAAATAAATGACTCATCAAATTTCAAATAATCATGTAAAAATAGAAGTTAAGAGCAAGGGAGCTGAACTTTGTAGTTTAAAAAAAACAAACGAAAGTTTAGAATATATTTGGCAAGCTGATGCTAAATACTGGAATCGTCATGCACCTATTTTATTTCCAATTGTTGGAAAGTTAATAGATGATGAATACGTTTATGAAAAAAACAATTATAGTTTATCTCAACATGGTTTTGCAAGGGATTGTGACTTTGAGTTGGTAAGTCAAACTTCAGATACCTTGTGTTTTAAATTAAGTGAAAATGAAAGTACTTTAGAAAAATATCCATTTTATTTTGACCTTTTTATATCATATAAACTTATGGAAAATAGGCTAAAAGTATCTTATGAAGTGAGAAACAACAGTAAAAAAACAATGTACTTTTCAATAGGGGCTCATCCTGCTTTTAATTGGTCTTTAGAAAATATTTCTGAAGAAAGTAGTAATAAAGATGAGTACTATTTTGAGTTTGAAGACACTAATAACCTTGAAAGATTACCTCTAACAAACATGGGTATAAAAAAAGAAATACAAAACATAAAGTTAGAAGAAAATAAGTTATATATAAATGAAGAACTATTTAAAGATGATGCACTTGTGATTCAGAATCTAAAAAATAAAACAATTACTTTAAAAAATAATATAGATAATAGATATATAAAAATGGATTTTGAAGGATTTGAGTATTCAGGTTTATGGTCAAAGCCTAGTGGGGCTGATTTTGTATGTATTGAGCCGTGGCATGGAGTGGCTGATTTTATCGAACATGATAAAAATATCAAAAATAAAATTGGTATTAAGTCTTTGGAGGAAAATGAAATATTTGAAAGTGAGTACTATATAGAAATATAGTACTTTTTTTCTTTTTACTGTTTAGTAGTTTACATTCTCACTTTTTTGTTCTTCTGGTTTGACAGCTTGTTTTTGAGTGCTTAATTTATCATTTACTTTAACTGCATTATCATATTTTTCACCCATGATTACAAACATGTAACCTATGGCTACAACTATCATAGCTATTATCAAAATATTTTTCATATATATCCTTATTTTTTAATTTGT
>JBDNBT010000046.1:0-2869 GCA_039767755.1 Sulfurovum sp. | reverse complement strand
TCAATTAAAAATTCAATAGCTTCAGGTGGAGTGTGAGGATTTAAAACAATAGCAGGTTTTATTCCATATGATCTAATTTTTTGAATAAGTCTATGTGGATGTTTCTCACTTTCTATATGAAATGAAATATATTCAGGTTTTAAAGGTGCAAATAATTCAACAAAGAAAGTATTATTCTCAACCATTAAATGTACATCAAGAGGCTTTGTTGCAGCTTTTGCAACAGGATTAACAACTACAGGTCCAATTGTCATGTTAGGAACAAAGTGACCGTCCATAACATCAACGTGAATCAAATCACATCCACCATCACAGATGGCTTTTATTTCTTGGTCTAAATTTCCAAAGTCTGCAGATAATATTGAAGGAGCAACTAACATAAAGAGCCTTTAAATTTTTGGCAGATTATATCATTAATCTTTTAAATTATTGATATAATAATAAATAGCTTGAATTTCTTCATCAACTAAAAAATATGTAGGCATAACATTTGCTTTGTAAATAAGTTTTTCACATACTTCATTGTTATCAAAAGATTTTTTGTTGGTGTCTTTACCATTTACTTTTTTATAGAAGTTTTTATAATCTATATTTTTAATACTTGGTGTAGTTAATCTACATTTATATTTTTTATTTCTATACACGTGTTCAAATGACACTATGGTTTTACCCTCTGCATTTTGGCCATGACATTGAAGACAGCCTATTCCTCTAGGATTGTTGTAAAGCATTTTTCCATATTCAAATTTTGTTATAAATGAATTATCATTTTCAAGAATATCAGCATTAGTAATTGTAATAAAAGCTAAAAATGAGAAGAAAAGTTTAATCAATCAAATTTCCTATCTAATTTATTTTGAAAAAACCAGTAAAAAGAAAAAATCAATCCAGGTGTCTTAGGTTTTGATTCATCAAAAACGAAATTTTTAGCTTCATCTAAAGGTAAATAATATAATTCAATCTCTTCAGATTCAATTCCACCACCATCATGTATTTTTAAATCATCATTTATTTCAGCATAAAACACAGTTTGAAGACCACCTGAAAAACCAACAGCTGTATAAAAAGCAGTTATTCTTTCAATATATAAAGGATCAACATTAAATCCACACTCCTCATCTATTTCTTCAGAAGTAATAGTAAATTCATCTAAATCTTTATCTTTCAGTCCAGCACATAACTCATAAGTTATACCATCACCCTCTTGATTGTTAGCAAAATAAACAGCAGGTCTAAATTGTTTTACTAATAAAAAAGCATTTTTCTTTGTATGATATAAAAGTACTGCAACACTATCATGGCTTTTTACAGCTTCCCATGTTCTTTTTCTTCCACTTTGTTCAAAAGTAAATGACATTGGGTGAATATATCTTGGGTTTTCTAATTTATGAACTTTAAAATTCTTAATATTTGACATTATATTCTTTCTTATTATCTTATTTGTTGTTTATCTAAAGTTATCAAAAACTAAAGGTGATTTTAAATCTAAGCTTTTTAAGTGTCTCATTATAGTTTGCAAATCATCAATGTTTTTACCTGTAACTCTTATTTCATCACCTTGATTAACAGCAGTAACTTTTAACTTTAATTTCTTAATTTCACTTTGTATTGTTTTTGCTTCATCTTTTTCAATTGAATCAATAACTCTAAACGTATATTTTCTATTTCCGCCACTTGCATCTTCTTTTTTAGATTCTTCTAACGAGTTAATAGAGATATCTCTTTTATTCATTTTTGAAATTAAAATATCATAAATTGCATCAACTTTATTATCACTGTTACTAGTTAATGTTAATGTCTTAGAACCTTGATTAAAATCAATTTCTTTTGTAATACCTTTAAAATCGTATCTATTATCAACTTCTTTTTGAGCTTGAATTACAGCATTTTTCATTTCTTGCATATCTAATTTTGCAGATATATCAAACTGATGTTCTTTTGCTTTAGCCATTAATTTCTTCCTTTATAATTGAAATTGTAAATTTAGCTCCATTTACTATTTCATTTTCAATATAATTTTTCTTATTTTCTACTTTTATACTACCATTTACTTTTTCTAAAATAGATTTACTCATATATAAACCTAATCCTGTACCTTTGACAGAAGGCTTCGTTGTAAAGTAAGGTTCAAATATTCTTGGTAATATGTTTTCAGGTATACCACCTGCATAATCTAGAATAACAATATCTAAAAATTCATTATTGTTTTCTAATACAATATCAATATTTTTAAACTTACATTTCTTTTCTAAGATTTCATCACGAGCATTATTTAAAATATTTATCATAACTTGAATAAGCTCATTTTGGTAACCTAAAGTTTTTGTTTCATGAAACTCTTCAGTATTTTCAAAAGAGATAATTATTCCTTGAGACTTATAAATTGAATCTACTAAATCAATAGACATTAATATCATTTCATTTACTTTATATGATTCATTTTTAGATTTAATAAAAAAATTTCTAAAATCATTCATTGTTTTTTCCATTAAAACAATTTGTTTTTTGATTTTATTGTTGTCATTTTCAAGATCATCTAAATTATATTTATCCATATTTCTAAGTAGTTTTTGTTCTGAATTAATCATTGATATTACATTTAAAGGTTGTTTCCATTGGTGAATAATCATAGAAAGCATTTCTCCCATAGAAGCCATCTTACTATTTTGGGTCAATAATGCATCTTTCTTTCTAGATGTAGTTACTTCTAAATTAATCTTCTCTTCAAGTTCTGAGTTTATTAATCTTAATTCTTCTGTTTTTTCAAAAACTATTTTTTGTAAATTATCATTTAATTCATTTTGTGAATTAATTAAGAACTCAATTTTACTTGCCATATCATTAAAAGATTTTTCTAAGACTCCTATTT
>JBDNBT010000045.1:0-6906 GCA_039767755.1 Sulfurovum sp. | reverse complement strand
TCTTTGGTTAAATTACATTAAAAGAAATTTGAAGTATAATCCTACTTTTAAGGAGTAATATGAAAAGTATACTAATTGTTTTGATGTCATTTTTTTTAGTTTCTTGTAGTTCTAAATCTGCTTTAGAGTATTTTGATAAAAGTGATTTGGAGGCTAAAGCATTTCAAGAAAGTAAAAAAGGTGATTATTTAGAAAAGGGTATTCCAAAAATTATTCTTTGGGCAACTTATTTAAATAATGTTGATGATGAGAAATATGAGAAACATGAGCAGTTTCTAGTGTCTGTTTATACTTCAAATAGCGAAAAACAAAATATAAGAGACCTAAAGTATTCTTTCAAATTAAATGATATAGATACATTTCATATTGAAAAAATAAATAAAGATAATGAAATTTTGAAATTAGTATCTAAAAATAATTGGGGAGAATATTACTTACTAATGTTTCCTAAAAATGAGGAATCAAATATTAAATTAGAACTTCATGATGAGACTAAAAAGCTTATAAGTTTATCTTTTGTAAAAGCTCTTTAGTAGTTAACTTCTCTTTCTCATTTAGGTAATTATTATAAATTAGATAATTACCTAAAACTTTCTTCCCATATTTTTTTGTTTGATCATATGAAATAAATTCCATACTAAAATATGGGTCATATTTATATTTGTTTTGGAATATATCTTTTTTTAGTTGTGATTTTAAATAGCCAGCTCCACCATTGTATGCATAAGCTACCATAAGAATGTTATTGTTAAATTGTTTATTTAAAACATCTATATGTTTTTTTGCATACTCTATGTTTGTTTTAGGAATAAACTGGTGATAAATATTATATTCATCATTTTTTCTTTTTGCTAGATCTTCTGATAAGAAAGGCATTATTTGCATTATACCTTGTGCTGTAGCATAAGATATAGATGATGGAATAAAGTTGCTTTCTTGTTTAGCAATAGAGTACATTAATACTTTATCTTGTAGTTCAAATTGATTAAATATATCTTCATAGGGTGTAATAAAATAGTGTTTTTTATACTTATGAAACTTTTTTAGTATGTAAACATAATGTGGCAGTGTATTATCATCTGTAAAGATGTTGTAGTACTTGTTTACTTTATCTTCATTTATGCCTTTTTTAATATCATCTAGAACATTAATCCATTCAAATTGATTAACATAATTAAAGTTAGATGCTTCATTTTTTAAAGGCACATCAAATATAATATTGTTTATAGGAATGCTGAGCTTTTCTTTAGCATAAATAGAGTAAATATTAACATCCCATGAAGAAGCTAGAGTACTTAAATAATTGCTATTATTAGTAAGTTTATATTGCCAAAATAGAACATTGTCTTTATCCATTTTATAATACGCTTTTTTATAAGCAACTTCTAAAAATTCTAATGCTTTTACTTCGTTGTTATGTTTGATTGCATTTATAGCCAAAGTAAATGAAGCTTTAAAGTCTAAATTATCATTTGCTTCTAAGTTTAAAAATGATTTCTGTGCTGTTTTATAAATGTTATTCATAGAAATATATGATATAAACCTTGAAAAGTCTTTATGTTTAGATAATTTTGTTAAAAAATCTTTTTTAAATGTTTTATTAAAGTTCCATAATCGGAAGTTTCTATTTGTTTCAAAAAATAGTCTATAAAATCTATTTACATGTTCTTCTTCTAAAGCTTTTAATCGATTATTTGTAAGAAGTATTTCTAAGTCATTTTTTAAAGTAGGGTAGTCATCAATTCTAGTAATGATTTTCTTTAAATCATTTTTATTTGTTTTTACTGCTTCATTTAAACTAATACCTAAAGCCAGACATTTATCATCTTTTTTAAATAACTCTTTTAATGTACTTGTATAGCAGTCGTACTCATATTCATCTAGTTCTGTGAAGTTTTTTGAAAAGGCTTTTTTAACTCTACCCTTTTTATTTCTAGCCATTTCTAAAGCTTTTAAGGCTTCATCTTTTGTAAGATTTTCTTTATTCAAAAACTGAATAATAAAAAAATCTTTAGCATAAGATTTTGGTTTTTCTTCAAGCCAATCAATAGTTACATCAAAATCTTTTTGTAAAAAGCTTGTATTTTGTGTAGAAGCGCATAGGCTTAATGCTGTGAAAAGATTAAGCCATAATGTCTTTTTTAACATTTTAGTAGAATAATCGACCTAAGAAAGTCTCTATAAATATTAATGCTAAGATTAATATAACAGGGGCTAAATCCATTCCTCCAAATACTGTTGGAATATATCTTCTAATAAATGCATAAGCAGGCTCTGTTAGTCTGTATAGCATTTGTACGATAGGATTATATGGATCAGGTTTTACCCACGATAATATTGCAGATATAATAATAATCCATTTATATAAAAAAACTACAGTTAAAACAACCGTTAAGATTGAAGATAATAGTGCGTCTATCATTTTAATATTTCTCCTAAATAGTTTTTAATTAATGGGTAGATTTCATCTAGTTTTGGTCCATTTTGTTTATTTGTTAGTAAAACTCTAAGTGCCAATGAAATTTCATTTTTGTTTAATTTGGTTTTATTCATAATATACTCTTCAAGTTCAGTAAAACTTTCAATATACGGAGCTTTTGATAAAACATTTTTTATGTTAGTAAAATTTTCTTCTAGTTCTTTATTTACTTCTTTTTCTTTAAAGATTAAGCTAATATTTTCTTTTAGTTCATTTATAGTGCTACAATCTTGTAAGTATAACTTTCCTAATTTACCTAAATCAGCATCAGCAAAACCTAAGATTTTAGAAAGTCTCATATCATCAATAGTTTCAAGATGTTTTTTATTTAGTTCTTTTAATTTGTCTATATCAAATACCAATTCATCTTTTGAAGTGTTTTTTATATCAAACCACTTAATAGCATCTTCTAAAGTAAAAATCTCAGTTGGTGTTTCATTTCCAATTGAAACTAAATAATTTGCAATTGCACTTGGTAAAAAGCCATCATCTATTAGAGACTTTACAGTAATTTCTTCGTTTTTATTATTTTTTATATTTGGAATATGCGTGTAGTTAATTTCTTTATCATAAGCTAATAGTTTTCTAATATATATCTGTCTAGCTGTATTTAAAAGATTTTCTTCACCTCTAATAATAGTTGAAATATTCATAATCATATCATCAACTGAACATGCATAGTTATATGTAGGCATTTTATCATGATCTAAAATATGAAAATAATCAATTTCATCACATGTAAAATTTTGTTTAGAAAATAATCCATCTTCAAAGCTAATGTTGTCTTGAGGTTTTTTAATTCTAACTGTAAATGGTGCATTTGTATTTAGTACTGTTTCATCAGATAAAGTTTCACAAAATCCATCATAAACTGGAGTTTTACCAGCTTTTATAGCTTTTTGTTTTAATTCTTCTAATTTCTCATCTCCGCAAAAACAAGAAAAAGCATTTTTCTTACCCATAAGTTGCATTGCTATTTTTTGATGATATTTAAGTGAATCACTTTGATGAAGTAAACCTTTATAATCAATAGAAAAAAGATTTATGATTTCTATAATCTCTTTATCTTTTCCTTCAATAACTTCTTTTTTATTAGTGTCATCAATTCTTATAACTAAATCTTCATCTAACTGTTTTGATACTAGGTAATTAAACAGTGCAACCCTAAGGTCACTTACAGTTAAATCTTTAGTTGGACTTGGTGAAAATCTTAACAAATTTAATTCCTTACTATTGAAAATGTGATGTTTTTAATCTCATCATGAGATTTTATAAAGTTATTTAAATCATCTAAATCTAAACTAGAAATTTTATCTAATTCCATTTGTGGATAATTTTGTTCTAATCCTCTATAATAAAGCATAAATGCTCTATTTAGTCTTTGTGATAATGTTTCAGTTCTTAATGGTTCACTACCACTTAAAAAGTTTTTAGCAGCTTGTAGTTCATCTTTTGTTACACCATTTTTAATAAACTCTTCAACAATATCTTCAACTAATTTCACAGCTTCTTCACTGTTTTCATTTTTAGTTTGTAAATACCCACTAAAATAAGAGTGAGATTTATTAACTAAAATATTTCCATAAGCACTATAAGCTAATCCTCTTTTTACTCTAATTTCTTCCATCAATCTAGAACCAAAACCAGAACCACCTAAAATAAATGATGCAACTTTAGCTTTATAATAGTTATCATCACTAGCACTCATATTAAATGGACTTCCAAAGTAGATATAAGCTTGTTGTGTGTCTTTTGTAAGTGTATTTTTTGAAGTTTCTTTTGCACTAACTTGAACATTAGTTAATTGGTTTTTGTTTTGTGCACTTAAATTCTCTAAAAGTTTATTTAGTCTTTTTTCTAATTTTTCAAAAGTGATATCACCACCTGCAACTACAATTAAGTTATTTAGGTCTAAAGTATTATTTAAAAACTCTTTAATATCTTTTAATTCAATTTTAGTAATAGATTTGATAGTTCCACTTGATGGTTTTTCTAGGGGAGTATCTTTAAAAAGAACAGATTTTAAAGCAACTTTTGATACATAATCATAGTCATTTTCTTTTCTATTTAAAGAACCTGTTTGTAAAACTTTTAGTTTTTCTAAAGTCTCTTTAGAATAGTTCGGATCATCTAGTAGTTGTTTTAAAAGTTTAAAACCTTGTTTAGATTTATCTTTTAATGAAGACATTTCTAATACAAATGTTTCAAATCCTACATCTGAATGAATAGAAATTGCATTTTCTTCTAATACAGATGCATAGCCAACAGAACCCAAACTTTTTGTTCCTTCATTTAATAACTTTGAAGATAGTTTTGCTAATCCTGCTTTTTTGTTATCTTGAATACTTCCTGAATTTGTAAAAACTAATTGTATATTTACAATAGGTAAAGCTTCCTGTTTTTCAAATATTACAGGGATCTTTAAACCTTTTATGTTTAATTGTTTTATTTTAGCTGACATTAAAACTCCTTGTAATTAAAATCTTTCTAATACTTCGTATGCGGTATTTCTTTTAGCTGGTTTTTCACCAATATCTTTGATAAGTCTAATCATCTCACCTTGATTCATTCTATTTGCTGCACCAGCTGCTTTTACTACGTTTTCTTCCATCATAGTACTACCTAAATCATTTGCTCCAAACTTTAGAGCCATTTGACCTACATATGAACCTTGAGTTACCCACGAACTTTGCATGTTATCAAAGTTATCTAAGTATAGTCTTGATACTGCTAATAATCTTAAATATCTATTTGATGATTGAGGTTTGATTTCTGGATGTTCTTCTAAAAGTTTTGTATTTTTACCTTGGAATGACCACATAATAAACGCTCTAAAACCACCTGATTCATCTTGAAGCTTTCTTAAGTGCTCCCAATGCTCGATGATCTCTTCATCTGTTTCAACTGTACCAAACATCATAGTTGCTGTTGTTTTCATACCTATTGAATGGGCTAATCTATGAATTTCAAGCCAATCTTGAGTATCCATTTTTTTTGGTGCAATTACATCTCTTACTCTATCTGATAATATTTCAGCTCCAGCACCTGGGATAGAACTTAATCCTTTAGCTTGTAATCTTTTTAAAACTTCTAGTTTAGATATTCTTGAAACTTTTGCAATAAAGTCAATTTCAATTGCAGAAAATCCATGAATAGTAATTTGAGGATATTTAGTATGAATATGATCAACTAATCCTTCATAATAATCTATTTTTAGTTTTGGATGAACTCCACCTTGGAATAATATCTGTGTACCACCAATTTCTAGTAATTCATCTATTTTTTGATCAATTTCATCAAATTTCAGTACATATGAGTCATCTTCTTTATGATGTCTATAAAATGCACAAAATTTACAATCTACCCAACAAACATTTGTATAATTGATATTTCTATCAACAATAAAAGTGGTAGTTTTATCTGGATGTAATTGCTCTTTTCTTAAAGTTGCTAGCTCACCTAATTCTATTAAAGAAGCATTTTTGATTAAATCTAAAGCTTCTTCATTAGTAATTCTTCTATTTAAAATACTTTTATCTATCTTTTTTTGTATTTTTTGAGTCATTTTAGAATCCTGCACCTAATTGGAATTCAAATGATGATGTTGCATCACCTTCTTCATCATCTAATGGATTAGAGAAGATTAATTGAAGAGGCCCAAATGGAGAAATCCATTCTAAAACTGCACCAACACTTGATCTTTGAATGTCTGTGAAACCATCTTCACCAATTGTTCCATAATCATAGAACATTGACCATCTCATATTTGCACTTGGCACTAATGGGAAGTTCATTTCAACAGAGTTTGAAGTCATAAATCTATAAGGATCTATTACTGAACCTGTTTCATTCGTAGGGAATGCATAAGATTCAAATCCTCTTAAAGTTTTAGGACCACCTAAATATAAAGAGTCACCTTGATTAATTTGACCTAAGTCACCTAAAACAGAAATCTGTGCTTTATATCTGAAAATCCAGTCTAATTCAAAGGCATCATTTAAGTTATTGTAATACTTAAATGTATTATTTGACTTAATATATCTTGAATCTCCTCCTAAACCTGCTATTTCTGCTGATGCATTAAACTTTATACCTTCTCTTGGTAAAAAGTAATCATCTGTATTGTTGTAGTTGATATATGGCGTAATTGAACTTGTTAAATAATCTGTATCTGTGTAAGGAGTTGAAATTGATGAGATGTCATCATATGTATATTCTTCTTCAACAGCATCAAATCTATATTTTAAACCTGCATATAAATCTCTTACAATTTCTTTACCAGCTGATACACTAAATCCAGTCATGTTAATGTTTGAATCGTATTGAGTTTTAGATATTTCTCTATCTAATCTGTGAATTTCAACAGAACCATTGTATTCGCTATCATCAATAGATGGATTAGATAAACTTATTGAATAATTTGATTG